>DATLAF010000150.1:0-5948 GCA_035527635.1 Thermoplasmatota archaeon
GTCATACCATCAGCCCTGATACTTAGAAACCAAAAGATTTTTTATAAAACCATGCTAATGATTGACCGATAATCTTATATAAACATTTCTGCTTCGTTGTAGTAAGAAAAACAGGAAGCACAGTAGATAATTATCAGAAAACTTTTAATAAACACCTACTATTTTACCTCCATGTTTTAGCGTTGAGCAAGAGGCAAAAAATGGACGACGAATCTCTGGAAGAAATGGCCCAAAAAAAAGATGATTTACAAGAAAAAGCCAATCACCTAAAGAGAAGCCGAGACGAGTTGCATGACAAATCCAAAAAGATGGCTAAAGAACGTGATGAACTCAACGCGAAGGTTCGACAAATACGAAACCAAATTGGCGAACATAAAAAGAAACGTGATGAGTATAATGAACGCGTGAAACATGCAAAAGAACAACGAAATGAATTTTTAACGAATCATATCGATTTAAAAAAGAAAATTAGAGAACTAGAACGAGAACGAACCGTGAACTCTGGTGTAAATGTCAATGAATTAAAACAATATCTTAGAAAACTAGAAAATGAACAGATGACACAGCCCATGCCAGCTCAGAAAGAAAAAAAACTAATTGAAACAATTAAAGGAATCCATTTTAAAATAAAAGAAGCAGACGAAAAATTAAACAAGGATCCAAAGCTTAAAAAGGCTATTGAAGAAGAAAAATTGATGCGGCAGAAAGCAGAGAAACAACATGAACTTGTTGAAAAAATGGCAAAGAAAGCCCAAGAAGAACATCAAGGAATGTTGGAACAATTAAAACAACTTGATAAAATTGTCAAACGTACAACCGAGATCCAAGAAAATATTGTCGTTACAAAGATTGAGGCAGATAAACTTCATAAAGAATTTATTGACCATGTAAACAATATTCACGAACTGGAGAAAAACATCTCAAGCACGGAGAAGAAGAAAGAGAAAAAGAAAAAGATGGCAGATGTCTCCGCTGCTCAGAAAGAGGCAGATGACGTATACGAGCGATTCAAACGAGGAGAAAAACTCAGCACAGAGGATCTAATGATTCTGCAGAAAGCTGGATTATTATAACAAGATACCCTTGGAGGGAGCGTAAAAATGCCTTGTGAACTTTGTGGGAGAGTGTGTAAAGGTGGTAAAGAAGCGATTATTGATGGTGCAAAAATGTTTGTATGCCCTGATTGCATCAAATACGCAGAAAGAGTCGTACCACAAGAACCAGTAAGAACGAGTAACCCCCCTCAGCCTCAACGATTTTTTGCGAAAAAAACACAAAAATTAGAACGGGACATCTACAAAGACAAAGGCATGGAAAAAGAACTCGTGACGAACTGGAATAACCTTATCGAACAAGCACGAAAAAAGAAAGGGTTAACCAGGGAAGAACTTGGATTTAAAATCGGGGAACGAACCGTGACAATCGCTAAACTAGAAAATGGTGATCTTCGGCCCTCTGATCAAACGATCGCGAAGCTAGAAAAAGAACTAGGAATCAAACTTTTGGAAGAAATAAAGAATGTTCCCACTGGACCGCAGACAAGAGGCCAAGGAGGATTTACCCTTGGTGATTTTATTAAAACAGAAAAGTAAGACGCATGAAAAAAGCTGACGTCTCAGCGGCATTAAAAGCTTTGAGAAATGGAGAACTGATTATCTATCCAACAGATACGTTGTATGCACTTGGTGCAGACATCTATAATGAAACAGCGGTACGAAAAGTATTTGAGATAAAACAACGCCCATATTCGGTACCATTACCTGTTGCAGTTCCATCAATTCAAGCAATTGACACAATCGCATGTATGAACGAAACAGCACAAAGATTAGCTGAAAAATTTTTACCAGGAGACTTAACGCTTATCTTGAAAAAAAAACTATCAGTTCCTGCTATTGTCACAAGTGGTTATGATACTATTGCGGTGCGCATCCCGAATCATCCCATTGCATTAAAATTACTCACGCTGTATGGTCCCTTGACGGTAACCAGCGCGAATCTTCATCAGAAAAAAACCGAGGCTCGTATAAAGGATATTCTTCAGCAGTTAGAGACGCTCATCCCGATTTGCCTTACCGATGGCAGACGAGAGGGTGTTCCTTCGACAATTGTAGATCTATCAACTAAAAATCCACGGATTGTACGCAAAGGTTCTATATCAGAAAAAGAACTTCAGGATGTGATATCGCATGGATGATGTAGTCTATCAGAATTACATACGTGCAGGCAAGATTGCAGCTGATGCACGAGATTACGGGGTTTCCTTACTTAAACTAGGGGTACGATTATTAGATGTCGCTACAAAGATTGAAAAAAGGATAACAAAAAATGGTGCGGGTCTTGCATTTCCTGTCAATATCTCTCTTAACACCCTTGCTGCCCACTATAGCCCCCGACATGACGATCCCCTCATCTTTAAGAAAGGAGATGTGGTAAAACTTGATGTCGGTGCACATATTTCTGGTTATATCGCAGATACTGCAATTACCGTCGAAATTGAAACAAACCACTATACTAGAATGATCCAAGCATCAGATGAGGCGTTACAAAAAGCAATTGAGTGCTTAACCACACAGCTCTCACTTTCAGCGGTTGGGAAAACCATCGAAAACACGATCACCTCATACGGGTACAAACCAATCGATAATCTTATGGGCCATGGATTAAGTCAATATGAGCTCCACTCAGGAGTTTCAGTTCCAAATGTAGGAGTCCTTGGAAGCAAAACCAAATTAAACAATGGAGACGTGGTAGCAATTGAGCCATTTGCAACAAACGGCGCAGGCCATGTGATATCTGGAGAAGGCAGTAATATCTACCTTTGCAAAGATTCAATCAAAACAAAATTTATTCGAGATAACAAGACAAAAGTCCTGTTTGATAAAATACATACACATTTTGGGACCTTGCCCTTTGCTCAGAGATGGTACCATGATTTGTTTCCCAATGATGATCTTGCCATGAGAAAACTATCATTTTTAGGTGCTATGAAACACTACCCACAACTCATTGAAGCAAAAGGCGGGATAGTTACACAGAAAGAACATACCGTGATTGTGAGAGAAGATGCATGTGAGGTGATAACATAAAATCAGCCAAGAACAATGGGAAGAACGACTTAAAAATCATCCAACTTGAGGAACTAAGCTGGAAACAACTCGATTCGCTCGATCGTGGTAAAACCATCGTGTTCATTCCTTTGAGTCCCTTAGAAGAACATGGCCCACATTTACCAATCGGTACTGATTATCTAACAGCACGGGATGCTGCAAAAGAAGCTATTCGGACTATCCATAAGAAAAAACCTGAGCTACAAAGCGTTCTGTTTCCTGCAATCCCCCTTGGTTATTCTAAGATGGCATCAGACTTCCCGGGTACTGTTTCTACACAGATAAAAACGCTAAAAACGATTGTGTTCGATGTTTGTTGCTCCCTTGCGAAATTTCGGTTCAAATACTTCGTTATTTGTACCTTTCATATGGACCTTGGACACCTCAAAGGAATCCGTAGTGGTATGAATAAAGCAATGAAAACCCACGATGTTAAAATAATCGAACCATGGGGACCATACTTCTACAGCAAAGAAGTAGAGAAACGTGAACCACAGGTCGGATTTGATACGAAAAAAGAAGTACACGCATGTTTCAGGGAGACCTCTCTTATGAATTATCAATATCCTTACCTCGTAGATCCCTCCTATAAGGATCTCCAGAGTATTTATCGAGACCTGTATTCACCGCGGGTGCTAGGTAAAACCTTTAAGGATATTGGAATAAATGAAGGATACGTCGGCAGTCCTGCTCGTGCAGATAGCGATTACGGACGATGGTACTTTCAACAAATCGTCGAGACATTCACACAAGCGACATTGGATATGATAGATGGAAAAAAACTACCAGAGCTTCCTAAACAAACTCAGCTGCTTATGCGATCCATGTTCTGGTTAAAATAGGTTTTTTTTATGGGATCTGATGGCCCCCGTCCCCATAATAGATTAGTTTTGAATGAAAAAGCCAATTATAGAACCCACCATACCGGATGATTCTGCAGACTTGCTGTACAGTCAACCCATATGACAATAAACGAAATGCAGAAACCGATGTTTTACTATTTGTCCAAAACACGGTATCCTGAGACCATCCCATATAGACACTTGCACCAGCATCAAGAAACTTCTCTGCCATGGACGTATCATACAGAGCATAACAAGTCGCCATGAACACAAGCGAATCAGGGAACTCCTCTGGAGCATAATACTGTTCGATTAACGCTGGTGTGAACGCAATAACACCTTGATCGCCTACCATCCCTTTGACAATTAGTTTATTTTGATAATCAAACGCATATTTCTGTTCGGTTTCATTGGTCCAGAATTCACCTGTCGCGATCACTACGGCATCTGCTTGATGATCACCACCCACGTCGAAATACCCTGCATGGGTGTTCATATAGATGATCGCTGCACTAAGATTGTTTTTGATAAATGGCAGATCAACTGCTTGGTTTGCGAGATATTCAATCGAATAATCATGGTTCAACAAGGTGGTGATGATGCGCTGACACTGATAATGACCGTACATCGATTCTGAGGGGTTCAGAATGACTGCGGTTTTGTTTGTCCCCCCAATATATCTTACATGAAGAGAGGGACTGAGACCATCTCCGATGTATCTTTGTTTCTCACAAAGAGGATTCATGAGAACAACGTAGGAACCATCGATGAACTTCACCGTTATTGATGTTTCTATGAGGCTTGCATAGTCGATGAATGGATGCTGTTGGTACCAAGTTACAAGTTCAACAAGTCGCATGGATGTATCTGCCCCTGGGTTTTGTTCGCCTCGTATCACCTGAATCCCTTCCTGAATGATTTCAGTAGAGCGGGTTGGAGAAATGAGGCAAAAGCTCGGTTCATCCAGTTGGGCTTGAAGAGGTAATCCACTCAGAAAAAGAAGAAGAAAGAGAAACAGGGAGAGAATTTTCGTTCTCAAGTGAGAGATCATAATACCAATACCTATAGTACTCATTCATGAGAATTCTATTTAAATATATCGGAGAAGAAGTAAAAAGAAAGAAAAAAAGTGTTTAGATGTTGAATCCAGCTGGATACAGTCCCTGTAATACCTGATCCATAATGTTGTTCATAACTTCATTAAGGTTCAGACACTGCAAGATCCTTAAGGTGAATAACACGACGATAAGTGCAATAATTAGCACGACCGGGATCATGACAATCGCTGTGATGACACAGGCGAAGGGGTTTGTTGTGTTCAAACTCAAAGGTAATGGCGTTTTTAATTGATTTGCTGCTAGCTTTGGTTCTGCATTCCGAATCTCTTCAATAAATAACGAGGGATCGTTTTTCATGCGATTCAAGTGGATTTTAAATTGAGTTAGAGTAACACCCTGTTCGTTGAGGAGAGCAATAACTCGTGGATTTGAACTAATCGTCTGAATGAATTTTGCGAAAAACGTCGGGTTTTGATGTAACAGAGCAATTGTTTTATCAATTGCAGCACCCAGTGATGGTTTCGTGGCAAAGAAAAGCTGAGAATTCAACCCTTTCCCAAGATAGTAAGACTGAACTGTTTGCTCACTTTGTTTATGAAGTGACCGTTGTGTACGAACCGTAAACAATGGTGAGCCAATTTTTTGTGATGATTGCATAGTATGAGTTCCAATAACGGAGCTAAACGAGGCTACTACTAAGAAAACAGCAGCCGAAACACTCAATATGAGGATCTTTTTCTCCATATTTCTTTCCCCAAAGGACTTATCTTGCTTCCTGTATATAATTGTTGTCAAATTATAGGCCTTGGTTCATAATTAATATCTGACAATCGCATATCCTCTTGCACGAGGGAATGGGATATGCGAAAAACAAATTGGAAAATCTACGAAAAAGCAGAAGAGGAAGAGTTCCGACTCTTCCTGGAAATCAGCAAAAAGAT
>DATLAF010000151.1:0-4770 GCA_035527635.1 Thermoplasmatota archaeon
GATGGAGAAAAAATGGAATGGGGGACGTTATACCCAGAGTTTGGCGATATTGCAGAAAAAGAGGGTTTCCTTGAAGTTGCACTGAGCTTCCGGAACATAGCAAAAGTAGAGGCACATCATGAAAAACGATACCGGAAACTCCTGGAAAACCTTGTAAAAAAACAAGCATTCAAAAAAGATAAGCCAGTAAAATGGATGTGCCGGAACTGCGGGTTTGTTCATGAAGGCCCCGAGGCCCCAGCGATGTGCCCTGCGTGTAAGCACCCACAAAGTTATTACGAAATCCTTGCGGAAAACTATTAGGATTCGACAGAGAAAAAATGTAAAGGAACGGAAGAATATGGCAAAGCTAAATGTGAAAGACGCAATCAAAACAGCGATTCAAATGGAAAAAGATGGACATGCATTTTATACAAAAGCAGCAGGACAAACCAAAAGTGATTTAGGCAGAACTGTCTTTGAAAGCCTTGCTGCTGACGAACTTGTTCATCTTGAGACCTTTCAGAAGATATTCCAGGGAAAAATCGATTCCGTTGAATGGAATACCCTCGTAAAATCAAATAGCAAATATACCAATCTTACCATATTTCCAAAGGACCTGAAAACAACAGAAGGTACCAATCCAAATAGCGATGAACTTGACGCGTTACGTATGGGAATGGACAGCGAAAAAGAAGCAATTGATTATTACACGACAGTTGTCAACGACACGTCTGATGCTGAGGTAAAAGAAATCCTTACCGAGATCATTAACCAGGAAAAAAACCATTATCGTCTGCTTCAACAAGAGTTTACCCATCTTAGTTCAACAGGGTTATGGTATGACCCTGATCCTCGAGGAGCCTAAGAGGAGGCATTTGACAGAAAATGACGAACGAGAAACAGATCACCCCTGACGCGGAGGTAGACTGCGTTGGGCTGTACTGTCCTATGCCAATAGCCATGACAAAAGAAGAAATCGAAAAAATCGAAATCGGTCAAATACTCAAGGTAGAAGCTGACGATCCCGCTGCCGAAGAAGACATCAAACGATGGGCGAAACGAACAGGACATGAGATATTAAAATTTGAAAAAGAAGGATCCCTGATGACCTTCTATATCAAACGAATGAAATAAGGTGGTTGTATGAAAGATGAAAAATCGATATTGTATGTGCAAACCACGGATCAACCGGAGAAGCAGTATTCTCCACTCGTGCTTGCACAGACCGCGAAAATGATGGATCTTACTCCCCGTGTCTACTATCTAGGTACGGGATTAAGAATCCTGATGCCTGGTGTTGCAGAGAAAATCAAAATGGGGTCATTCCCCAGTGTGGCAGAGATGATACAAAAAACCTTGGAGATGGGTATTGAGATCTATGTATGCGAAGCATCCAAACAGATGCTTGGCTTAGAGAAAGTAAAATTGATACCAGGGCCTAAGATTGTTGGCGCAGGGACCTTAAATGATCTTGCGTTAGACGCTGGGGCGACCATGTGGTTCTGAAGGAGGAATGAATGTCACGAATCTATCTTGACCATGCATCAGCAATGCCGGTCGATCCACGGGTATTTGAGTTCGCAAAACCCTATCTCATACAGTCCTATGGAAACCCGTCATCTCTTCATTCTGTCGGATTGGAAGCGAAACGAGCGGTGGAAGAATCACGAAGGAAAATCGCTGAGTTCATCCATGCGGAAAACGAAAGCACGATTCTTTTCACGGGAAGTGCAACGGAGGCAAACAATCTCGCGGTGAAAGGCACCGCATTACGAAACATCACCCAGGGAAAGGGTGTTGTTGCTTCTGCGATAGAGCATATGTCAGTTCTTAACCCGATGAAAGAGCTGCAGAAAAACGGTTTTGTCTATACCTCTCTTCCTGTTGATTCAGCTGGTCTGGTAGATTTAAAAAAACTTGAAATGATTCTTTCGAAAAATACGGTGCTGACTTCCATTATGTATGCAAACAACGAGATTGGAACGATCGAACCGATCCGAGAGATCAGCAAACTGGTTCATGAAAAAGGAGTCTACCTCCATGTCGATGCAGTTGCTGCAGCAGGTCGTATTCCGATTGATGTGCAAAAGGACGGTATTGATCTGCTCACGCTTTCTTCGAATGATCTGTATGGGCCTCAAGGAGCTGGTGTGCTGTATGTTAAACCCGGGGTGAGGATCCAGTCTGTCCTGCTTGGTGGCGGGCAAGAGCGGGGTCTCCGTTCAGGCACTGAAAACGTGTTTGCAATCGCGGGGATGGGCGAAGCAGCACGTATCATACAGCAGGAGATGAAACAAGAAAGCGACAGGCTGCTTCCTATCAGAGATAGACTTATCAAAGAAATATTAAAAATTGATCACTCCTATCTGACCGGCCATCCTGCACAGCGTCTGCCGCATCATGCAAGCTTTCGGTTCAGTTATATCGAAGGGGAAAGCATTCTTTTAAATATGGATATGTTTGAGATTCAGGTGTCAACTGGTTCAGCTTGTTCATCAAAGACACTTGAGCCATCGCATGTTCTTCTCGCGATTGGTTTAAAACATGAGCAGGCGCATGGGTCCATGGTGCTGACGCTTGGGCGTTCCACCTCAATGGACGATGTTGAACCGGTAAGCAAGGCGACATACGAGACGGTCGAACGCTTACGAAAACTATCGCCAATGTCTCAAGAATGGAGGAAATAAAAAATGGCAAATGTAGGATATAGCAAGAAAGTTATGGAACATTTTCTGAACCCGCATAACGTCGGGGTGATAGAAAATCCTGATGGGTATGGGAAGGTAGGGAACCCTGTCTGTGGGGATGTTATGGAGATTTTTATCAAAGTCAAAGATGATAAAATCAGTGATATTAAATTCCGGACCTTTGGATGTGGCTCCGCTATTGCGACCAGTAGTATGGTCACCGATCTTGCGAAAGGAAAACACGTCGATGAGGCAATTAAGATCACTCGAGGTGATGTCGCAAACGAACTTGACGGTTTACCCGCACAAAAAATGCATTGTTCGAATCTTGCTGCTGATGCATTACACGGGGCGATTAAGGATTATAAAAATAAGAAACAACAGAAATAAGAATGGAGGTAAAAAATTATGGCAAAATTAAAAGAAATCTATAAATGTGCTGTCTGTGGGAATATCATAGAAGTCGTCCACGCTGGTGCTGGTGAACTGGTTTGTTGCGGGCAACCCATGGAGCTACTCATAGAAAAACTTCAGGACGCCGCGGGAAACGAAAAACATGTTCCTGTGATTGAAAAAACCCCAACCGGTGTAAAAGTAAAAGTCGGTTCGATCCCTCACCCTATGGAGGAGAAGCATTATATTGAATGGATTGAACTCCATGCTGATGAGTCGGTGTATCGCAAGTTCTTAAAACCTATGGATAAACCGGAAGCAGAATTTAGTGTCACTGCAAAGAAACTCTCAGCACGAGATTACTGTAATGTACATGGACTATGGAAGTCGAAATAACCAATCTTTACAACCAGTAGGATTGGGTCCAGGGGTTCAAATCCCTTCCCCTGCACTTTTTTTTTTTATTTATTATTCTTCCTCAGTTGTGGATTCATTCAAATTAAGGTCTAAATAAACAAGGACACTTCATCCAAAATAATGTTGCAGTTTTTGTTCCAATTCCATTCCATTCTTGTTCCATTTTCCTCTATAGAGTGGAATGGAATGGAACAATGGAATATGCACATAAGTCAAACATGATTAGTAAACATGAATGTCAACAAAACCGACCGATAATCCAATATATGACGGATTTCGACTGACTGTCAATCATTGTCGTACCGGTAAACTGGGGTTCAAATCCTTTCCCCTGCACTTTTTTCTTATCCTCATGATTAATTTTGTTTGCACAAGTAAAAGATTCTTTTTCTATCATTGCATTACCAGTTTGGATTAACCCAGTTTTTACTCCTTCGTGGTTCATTGGTAGGAACTTTCGGAACTACTGGAACATTCGTAAAGATTATATATCTCCATTGCATACTAATTGTTAACAATTAACCCGGGCGGGAATATGTTGTCAGAAAAACTACGAGAAAAAACATCCATAACAAACGTCGCAGAAAAAGAACTTGATCTTCTCATCAGGCATATCGATGTCCTAAGAACCGTTCGTGATCACGGCCCTATTGGCATCATACGACTTTCACAAATAACTGGCCAACCCCAGCACATGATCCGATACTCACTTCGAACACTAGAACACGACGGCATCATAAGACCATCTGCCAAAGGAGCCATCATCACCGATAAAATCCATGAGACCCTTGGTACTCTTGAATCAACGCTCGATGATATGATAACGACCATGGATGATCTCAAAAAGAAACTGAAATAAATTTTTTTCAAATAAAACCACAGCAGATACTACTCTCCAAAATTTTAAATAGGATTAGTAAATAGTCCTTCCAAACAAAAACGAGGTGCAAGACATATGAAATACAAGAATCTATGGATAATACCTATGCTAGTAAGTAGCCTCTTGGTACTCGCTACGTTTTCTGCCCAAGCTGCAGAAATCACTGATGTAATAGACGATGTAAGCTCAATTGATTATCTTACCGGAGAAACCAAGGTAGTAACCTCCCACCCAGATATCACTGTTGACAATCTTGATATCATCAAAGCGACCTTCACACAACAGGGAACACAAGCCACTCTCAACTTGCAGGTGAAAGGAAACATTGAAAACAGAGGGAAGATCATCGATCCCTATAGCATAGATCCTTTAAATTTTATTGAAGCGGTCGAATACGGATTCCAACTCACA
>DATLAF010000152.1:0-4897 GCA_035527635.1 Thermoplasmatota archaeon
TGAAAGTATTTCGCATCATCTACAATTAATGTTGTAGAAGTTGATCCAGAGCCATATGCCTGTGTTAAGTAGGTTCCTTGATTAATGCAAGGGCTGCTGGATTGTAGTGTTAGATCGGGATTGGTCGTTGATGTCGGGTCACACCCTGAGAAGTCAGGGTCACTCATTGATGGTGAACTGTACGAACCTTCGTTAACAAAATTTGGGTTACCATCTGCGTCAGACCAGTTGTTTGTTATTTCTATATCTGGTGGAAATACATTACCATCAGTAACAATTTGATCTGCTTCTTCTGGTCCTTGCTGGTTTTTCCACATAAGATTGTTTTTTATTACGATTCCTTCATAGTCAGCCCAATGCTCTTCAGTATTATAATCCCAAACACAGATTGGTCTTCTCTTATAATCTGTAACTAAAAGACACCCTTCTTGATTAGATGGTTGAGTATTGTCTAAAAATCCATTAGAAAGCCATGTGTTATTATATATATGGTTTCCGTCACATTCCTCTCCAGATCCAGCTTGGATAAAAATACCTCCTAATCCGTTAGCATAAAAACTATTGTATCTGATTATTACATTGGACTGATTGAGAGAAATTGCAGAACCGCCACAATTGCCAGGATTTAGATTGGGTCCGGCATGACTAATTCGGTTATTCTCAATGAGATTGTACCCGTGGTAGGTCGGACCAGTATATCCAGCAATGTAAAGGTTCCGATATGAATAGTC
Organism: Thermoplasmatota archaeon; assembly: GCA_035527635.1. Lineage (GTDB taxonomy): Archaea > Thermoplasmatota > E2 > DHVEG-1 > DHVEG-1 > SM1-50. The sequence continues at coordinate 732 of DATLAF010000152.1, forward strand.
TTCTCCATCCCCTGAATATGTCCACCACTTTTCATTGTGAAAGTGGTTATTTCTAATCACATTATACATACGGTGGAGGCCAAAAGTATGATGACCACCATGAAAGAATTTGTTATTCTCGATTACATTATAGGCCGTATTGTCTGCTGTTGAAGACCCTTCATTCCCAAGTTCAAACAATGATCCACCGTCTTGACGTGCAGTATAGAAACCAAACTTAGAGAAGGTGCAATCGTGAATCCAATTATATTGGGAGTTTCGGTATATCGTTGATCCACGATAATCTGTCGGTGAACCAATTAGAGCCGTGGAATCGACGGCGGTGGTAAACTCACAATGGTCTATCTCATTGTAATCACTTCCTGCGCCTCCTGTTGATGAAGTTGACCAGATATACAAGAAATGGTACATATTTGAGACTTTCAGATTCATTGCACTGGTTGACCCATCATAACCCGTTACATGAATCCAGTTTTTATCTGCGATAATTACTGCGCTGGCATTTGAAACGTTCCCTACAAGATTGACCATCTCCCCAGGGTAGACACTGTATGTGATTCTTGCCGTTGATGAAGTACCGGAATTATCAGGATGTATCCCTTCATTTACAGTGTCTATCGCTCCTACGTAGTAAGTCCCACCCCTGATATAAACCGTGTCGCCTGCTGTCAATGTTGTGTTGGCTTTGTAGATGTTTTTCCATGGGCTTGTTATGGTTCCAGGATTGCTATCATCGCCGGAAACACCATTTACATAATATGTCGCACTATACACAGTAGAAGCCGACAGAATAATCAACGTAATGATGACAATTTTTATTTTATTCATTTTCAATCTCCCTTTTTGGCAACCTGGCTGTCGTAGCGTTTAAGCCTTAGACCCGTGGCTTTGCGTCCCCGCTTTTCAGCTAATTTGCCTTTTCACTTATTAGGTTTATCCAATATTGGTTTAGGGTTTGTAAATCTTTATTAATTTGAACCTAAACTGAGCGTTTCAAATTTTAAAAGTAGATTAAATATCTATTATTTTTAATGAATTAAATTGATTTATATTTTAAAATTTGGAACCCTGAGGGATTGCCGATCTTATCGCATCTACTGCGTCAGATGCCGTCCCGCATAGTTGACTATAGCGGAACGACATCTTCCTTGTATCTGCGGCAACCTCGACTATCGATCAGTTTAGCTTGAATAAAAGAGATAATTTCTATGCAGAATTTTAAGCAAAAATCATTCCGATTTGAGGCTGCATTTCGAAAAACTAGAAAATAATTAAATTTCAATTGCTTAACCTAAAACCGATGGGTTGCGTATAAACGGGTTTGACGATATTTGTCAAAAAAATGCCGCTTTTTGACACGTATTATAAGATGTTGGAGCAGTATTCGGAGAAAAAAGATAAAAAGTTTAAAAATATGACAAGTGAAACTTATAGGTCATGCTGGGTTTCGCTTACCTTAACAACCGTCAAATACTTAAAATCCCATAACGTAGCCTGAAGCCGGTTGTTAACATTTAATCTCATGTTCCAGTGCAATCTTTCGCAAGACCTCCCTTGCGCGGATTGCCCAATAGACCGGTCAGAAATCTTTTTCTATATTTCGGAATCCAAACCAATTGCGCTTTGAGATTTGCTTTTTTGTATGGGTTCCAAGCTTATAAAGTCGCATAGCGACAATAATAACCTTTTCTTCGCCTAAAGAGGGTGTGTCACAATCGGGTGGTGGAGGAGCTAATTTTTTTCACAATCGTTCTTTGACAACTAATAACAAGTAGATGGCATCTGATTAGGTAACGGACCCTCTTCTTAGCTTGCTCTTACCACACTTTGCCCGTGCCTGAAAAGAATGCCGCACGTTTCTAAAAGATCCCTTTTATCGGACAGAAAAACCCGATCCTGTAAATGAATTATTGAACAAGCTATAATAAGTGTTTTGCCTTATGCTCCGTTTGCTTGTAAGCTCCTGAAGGCGAAGAGATCAACATTAAAAGCAAGACTGCCGATAGAGGTCCTGTTAATGACATCATGGAAGATTCGGCTATATTGTGTGCCACAGCCATTAAAATGAAACAAAACCAAAGAACACCCCAGTCAAAGTCTCGGCTCATTAGTCCTTGCGCTCTGCGGCAATTGGAAATCAGAAACATTGATAAAAAAAGAAGCCCTACAAAGCCAGTATTCAGGATCGTGTCAAGATATCCATTGTGTGCATTGGCATCTGTTTCCGAACGCATCTTGTCGGTCCAAAAACCTCCAAATCCGTGACCTAAAAGGGGCTTTTGAGTGGCGTAGGGTACAAGACGTTCCCAAATATCAGATCTTCCTGTCAATGTTTCCTCTCGGCCGAGAGTTCTGGATGGGTCATATACCATCAGATGGCCAACGAAAGGCGTAAAGGTGCCGTAAACAATGATCGCCACAATTAAAATCGTCAATTCGTTGGCGCCAATGACAATATTTTGTTTTTTAAGCAACATTAACCCAATAAGAGCTATCAATCCCACTGCCAATGAAGCCGTTGAAGTCGCTGAGTATGTAAGGGTATGGTTTGGCCCTGCAAATAACCAGGTTGCCAGCAGAACAATAAAAATTTCAATATAGGTCTGATAGCACACAACAGAGATATCGCGGCCCTGCCATCTTCTGATAAATGTCCATATAAAGTAAAAAAGAGCAAACATACACAAAAAGGCCAAACCATTCTTCTGAGTATTAACGCCTATCCACATGAGTTTGCCCGACCATCGTCCGTAGTCCACGCCCAAATGGGGATAGTATTTGATCAGCATAAGAGAGAAGGGGATGTGTATATAGATCATTCTCCTGAAAAGGCATTGCATTGATGATTTCGGATCGGATTCTGTCGAAATCACAAAAGCCATTACAATAGGAATACAGTTTCTGATCCAGCGTTTGAAGGAAACAGATGGCATGTCGCTCCAGGAGATACTGAGGAGCATGAATCCGATCAGGAGCAGTACCGATAGATTATGTTTGAGGGCGTTTATCCAGTTGTAATTTCTTTTTATGACTATTAAAATTCCAAGACTCAGAAGTATGCTTAAGACAGTTCGGTCTATAGGACTGCCTTCCACCATTCTGCCACCGCTAATGCCAAACCAATAACCCAAGGGTTTACTGTTGATTAGAAGGAACCAAATGGTGGGTACCCATAATGATAAGGACGCATCAGGATATTGCTTGCGGTCGAGTCGCAGTAAAAACAGAACGAATGTTGTGCACAGTGTAAGAGCTACTATGGGAGTCATGAGAAATCAGTTTCCGGTTGACAGTTTATGGATGCAAGTTTACGGTATCTATCAGTTGAGTAATGGTTGATGATCATTCTTTACTTCTTGATCTGGGTAAATATCTCATCCATGATCTTCGATGTTAGAAGGATTTCCCGGTACGAAAGCGGCAATGGTGCATTATTTTCTATTGATTTGTAGAATAATTCTATCAAGGTTTTTAAACCTGCATCATTGGGAAGATGAAAGTCTTTCTGTAAAAATTTAGCAAAATTATAGCCGAAGTTTTGCAGATACTGATTTGCATACTGGAATGGCGGGAGGAAATATCGCAGATAGCTTTTGTAATTCTTCTCATCGATTTTAATGAGGATCTGATGATCGTCATCGATGATTAGAGAGTTTTTTCGGCCATAAAGCTTCAATTGATGGGGCACTGGCTTAATCTGGGTTGAAAATGTAAAATAAGCTGTTGTTGAGTCTTCGTCCTGGATGATGACGCGCACTTCATCGATGATATCGGTTTCACCAAGATTTTTTAAAAACGTACTGGTGAAGCCGTGGGCGATAACGATCGGATTGTCGCCGGATAGAAACTCGGTTATTTTGCTGATCCCGTGACTTATGATATTCTGCAGCAAAGATCCCGGTAACGTTCTTACCCAATGATTCTTATCGCCGAGCAGCGCTTTGGCATAGCTTTCATCGCCGAAATCATAACAATAGTGGCTCTCTATATGGATGGGCCGACCGTCCAGGTAATCGTTTCTCACCAACTCCCGCATCCGAATCATGGCAGGCGTGAACTGGGCATTATGACCGGCGGTTATTTTAAGGTTTTTCTCGCTTGCAAGTTTTATTAAATCTTCTGCTTCGATAGTATCTATTGTGAATGGTTTCTCGACATAAACATTG
>DATLAF010000153.1:0-5836 GCA_035527635.1 Thermoplasmatota archaeon
GGGGCATAATAAGGCCTTTATTGTCCCCATGAACACCAATGAGTGCTCCAAGTAACCGCTCGCTCATCCCGTATGTCGTCTGATGACAGAACGTATGTGTTCCTTTTTCTGTTTCATAGGAGATTTCATAGGGTTTGGCGAAATTATCACGATATTGGTGGATGGATCCTATCTGAAGGGTTCTTCCCGCTGGCATCAGTACGTCAATACTGATGGTGTAATACGCCCCAGCGAATTTATCCCATTCTGGTCGTTTACTGAAGACATAGGGTAAACAGAGTTTGTGTAAAAGGCGATGAGCGATTTCTTTGTCTTCTTTTATCTGTTGTTCAGCGTCCTCAAAATCAGCATGGCAGGTGTGTGCCTCAAAGAAATGGATCTCTCGTACACGGATGAACGCTCGTGTCTGTTTCGTTTCGTATCGGAAGGTATTAACAATTTGAAAGGTTTTTAATGGTAAGTCCGTATGGGAACGAATCCAGAGGGAGAATATCGGATACATAGCGGTTTCCGATGTTGGTCGAAGCAGCCAGCGTTCCTCAAGTTGATTATGACCTGCATGGGTGACCCAGAAGACCTCCTTTCCGAATCCTTCAATATGTTCTTCTTCTTTTTTAAAATACGATTCAGGTATTAAAAGAGGAAAGCATACTTCTTGATGGTTGGTTTTTATCATTTCATCTCTGATGAGTCGGTCCACATGGTTCATCAGCTTCCAACCATAGGGTCTCCAGATGTTCATTCCTTTAATTGGATAGCGTTTATCACATAAGTCTGCAAGCTCGACGATTTCGTTGTACCACTCGTTGAAATCCTCGCTTTTTTTTATCTTTGTCTCTGGCATATCCTTTCCACTGTTTCAACCAAAAAGAGCTATCTTATTTTTAAAGGTAGTGGTTTATTTCTATTGTCCTCTGCCTTCTTTTGCTTTTGCTCGCAGTTCTGTTGACTTGCATCTCCGGCATCGCTCTGCTTTGATTGCGTTGGATGCACCGCATTTCATGCAGATTTTCTTGTTTAACAACCGGCCTTCAGCTTCAGGGAATCGTGTCATCGGTAATCGCCTAGGTGTATCGAGAATAAACATATTATATTTAAATCTGGTGGCAAAGCAAATATCGTCAAGCTTTATGAGCATTAAGCCTGCTTTTCCATATTTCTCCATCTCGTGTCATATAGTATTTACAAGATTTTCCAATTCATTGAAAGTAATAATTTCCCTGAGTTCTTCATGGACCATATCTCTGGACGCCAACAGCGGTCTGCATCTTTTGATATCGTCTCTCTTGTCTCAGAGTATGGGAGTTTTCAGCTTATGTGACTCTTTCCTCTCATAAACCAATCTATCACCTAAGAATTAAAAGCGATGTCCTTCTAAAATACATTGATTACAACGTTCAATGCTAAGGAATATAAAAAAAGAAAAAAGATAGGGATTTTTAGTGTCCTAAAAGATGCCCAAGTATGGGGAATGCGTTTGGGAATCGTTCTAATATTTTTTCACAGAATTGGATGAAAGGTATATTGAAAGAACATGGCATGGTGACTGAAAGAGTTGCCCAGTCGCTCTCGGCATCATGGCTGTCTTTTGCTTTCACTCTGATTATATAGGTTCCCTTTTCCGACCAGGTATGTGATTTGGTTACTGTATATCCTGACGGATAGGAGCCTAACCAACTGCTGTTTGTTAAATCGCCCCAATCGATGAAATAGTATACCTCATCGCCATCAGAATCTGTCACGGTGAAATTATAATCAGTGGCAACCCCTACTTTTCCCTTTGCTGGGCCATTAATAGTTGGAGTATTTGGTGGATTATTCGTTTTAGTAGTGAACTGCCATATTGGACCTGCAGAGGTTGCACCATTGTTATCCCATGCAACGATTTTCCAGTAATATTTGGTGTTTGGATCCATGATTCCTGGACTATAGGTTGTTACAGATTGGTTACCTACTTTTTTAGGCGGTGGAGTGCTCGTTCCGAAGTACACGTCATATGTGACCGTATCACCAGAGTCCGGGTCACCACCGGTCCAACTAAGGATTGCATTGAGGGAAACTCCTAAGCTTCCATTTGTCGGATTAGGGTCGGTTGGTTTATAGGGGGGTTGATTCGTACTAATTTCAGATATTTCGATTAAGTGACATGATCCTGTTTTTTTCGTTTGTATAATAGCTCCTGTACCTGGTTGAATCTCTTGGACGCCAGCAGCGGAAGCTGCTAAGAGATTTCCGTTTCCAAGCCGGAAGACACCACGAGCACCACCGTAGGGTGTTGTTTGTACGATGGTTCCACTGAGCTCAAAATCATTGATGACATTAGCACTAAAGCCGGTGGTAAGAAATCCACCTGGGGACGCACTATCTGTCTGGACTTGCTCTGGGAAGTTGATTTGGAAAAGAACCTGCAGAAGTCCACCATTCGCATCGTACAAGCGGATATTATCTGATGTCCCCTGTATATCGGCTAAGAGTGATCGTCCATCAGGGAGAAATAAAATGTCAAAGGGATCAGACCCGTCTTGGATGAAATTCGGAAGACGCGTATGAGGGCCAGAAAACTCAGCGACATAGTCATCTCCACTGGTGATAAACAGATGAGTTCCCCGGAAATCAATCCCGCGGATATTGTTGAGACCATCAGAAGCATCTGCATAGGTGTACAGATAGGTTCCTGCTTGGTTATAGACAAATACTGAGTCAGCAAGTTGATCGGAAACGTATATATTCCCATCAGGTCCTATGATTGCATTAACTGGGGTAAGAAAGAGACCGGCTCCGTTAATAATATCACCAAGATACGTTCCATCGTACGGATTATACATTCCAACTGTATCTGAGGTGGAGTCAGTTATTAGTAAATACCCTCTCTCAGCATCTATGATACTGTGATTGTCTCTTGGTTCTAAGCTTCGTGTTGTACTTAAAGCCGTTGGGATGATGCTTGCTCCAAAAAATAACAGTATTATTCCTAAAATAAAACCTTTTTTTAATATACCTTTTTGCATTTTTTTGTCCTCCCCTGTAAAAACAGGTAATAATTATCATCCTATTTGTTTATATAAACGTTTGGAAAGGATATAAATTCGTATCAGAGGAAGAAGAACCGTTTTTCTTTCTTGAAAAATAACCTTAAATTGATATCTATTTATGAAAAATGACAATCATTTAAATATTATGTTTTGCTCTGGTTCTAATAATTGATATTGCAAACAAGCTCTTGTGGTAGGTTGAGAGATGAGACTTCGAAAACATCCATTTAAAAGTCTTTTTTTCGTCTTGTTTATTTTCTATATGATTTGGGTCCTTCTTCTGTTTCTGGCACCCCTTGTGTTACCCTCTGGTAGCATCTCTGATCTTTCCGGAGCTGCAGGATCCTCGGATAATGATTACATTATCCGGAATATGTCGTTTCCCTGGAACGTCGTCTACTCTATGGGTGATCGATTATGTCATCAGAGGGCAGATCGATCGTTGTTCTTAAACGGCAATCAGATGCCGTTTTGTACCCGATGTACTGCTATCTGGCTTGGGCTGGCTATCGGCCTTGGGTTTATGGTTTTATATGCGATAGAGTTAAATGAGAAGTTCTTAGTCGCGATTATTCTTAGTCTCATTCCAATCGGTGTTGATGGGATGGGGCAATTGTTTGGATTCCGGGAGAGTACAAATGTCATTCGATTTATTACTGGTCTTCTAGCTGGAATGGTTTGTGGAGTAGCGATTGGGGTTATTATCGATGAGGTTAAAACGATTCGAATCTCAAAGGATAGCAAAAAGTAATTAAAAGAGTGAAATTATATACTCCTTAAGGTGAAGAGATTGAAAAACTCGATAAAATTATCTATTTTATTAGCAGGTGTCTTGCTTATAACCACATTATCGACTATTGCAAGTGCAGCTGACAACCCATGGGATATGTGGAACACCACTAATCCAGAGGCAGCAGGAGCAATGTTTGGAATGGCAATGTTTACATGTGCTATCTTTGCAATAGTATGGTTCATCATATGGATATTAGTTGCGATATGGGTCTATAAAGATGCAAATAAACGTGGTAAAAATGGTGCCTTATGGTTGATTGTCGTTATTCTGCTTGGAATTATTGGGTTAATTATTTGGTTAGTTGTTCGTGGAGAAAAAGCAGTGTCCGCTCGAAATTGTCCCAATTGTGGCCGTACTATCCCTGAGGACGCTCGTTCTTGCCCGTATTGCAATAAGAAGTTTGAAGAGTAAAGTAGTAGGGCAACACGCTCCTATAAACATCTAACACCGTGGAATGCCCACTTAGTAGTACGGCACTTGGTGTTCCACACCATCTATCTTTTTTTTCTCACTTAAGTACTGACTTGAAATAATCATTTTGTGATAAACATAGAAAAAGAACTTTTCAATTACGCCGTACGATAAAGGAAAATTTAATCCTATGATGCCATTCGATTCGTTTGTCTGTCCCTACTGTAGAAAATGATTTGAGTCATAGCAATAAACCAAAGGAAAATATCGCACAAAGTTCATTGAAAATCTTTTCTTGAAATAATCACAATAATAAGACCAATGAGGGAGATGATGCTCCCAAGTAATATCGGACCAATGGTAAATAGACCCAGAATTCCACCTATGGTTGCAAGCCCCCATGCTTTTCGTTTTACTGCGACAATACCACCGGCGAGGGTAACGATTGAAAGGATACATCCAATGACGCCACAGGTTGTCAGAATCGATTGAAGTTGTTTTACTGAGATTGGTGAATCTCCGGGGAGTACACTTTGAAGCATCGAAGAATCAAGTGCGAGTGCTGAGGACCAAGTAAACAATCCTAGTAATCCAGCGATAATAAAAAAAATGCCTGCTATCAGCGGCATTGAACTCGGTGTGCTTTGTTGTACGTTCTGATCTGGATAATAATCAGTTATGGAACTATCATTTGGGGATGTCATCTCCATTTCTTTCACCATTACTTTTTTATGTAATAATTATTTGCTTTTTATGTCTATTTCTTTTTGCGTTCGTTTTCGTCGGTGACTCTCTTCTAAAATTCGTGGCATGATTATTTTTGTTGCATACCGAAATACAATGATGCCATAGACGACAAGAATTATCTGTAGATACCCTATTTGAAGGAGGTTCGTCACACCGATGATGGTCGTAATGACTATCTGGAGAAGTATTGCAGCCGTAAGATACGTAGATAATCTGTGCGTATACACTCCATATCCGATAAGAACTCCGGTTGCCGCATGGAAGAGAATTATGCCAAAGGATCCGATGATTGCTGCGAAAAAACTAAGGTTTACTTCTTGGAAGTTACCTAGGATGATGGCTGCAGGGGTAAACACCGAGCCAAACCCAAGTCCCAGTGATAGACCGTAGATTGTTGTCTCTTGTTTCTCCTGGAATCTCCCCATATTAAGCACGATGGTTTTAAAAAGTTGTTCGAGGATTGGGAAAAGAATAATATAGATTATCAGACCAATATTTTGTGTCACAAGCTCAATGACTGCGGAGATAAATCCGATAATGATTCCAACGATGAACGTTAAGAAAATAAGTTTATCTTTGAAATGACCCTCGTATCCTTTTAACCCGATATATAATAGGATTAATGCAGGGATAATGCCGATGAAGAGGCTTGTTTGCGGAATGAAGCTGCTCATGGTCTTCTGCGGGTTTATTGTGAAGTAATATATTAATCATTGCCACGACCCACAAATTTATATATATAAATAAAATTACAAAAGTATATTATTTTATATATATCTATATATAGTTTCTCTATGAGTTATAACCTTTAATGCTCTAGATAAGATGGAAACGCCGAGGAGGAGATTTGAAC
>DATLAF010000154.1:0-6488 GCA_035527635.1 Thermoplasmatota archaeon
CCTTTGTTTCAATAATATAACTTCAAGTATTATCGACACCAGGACCTAGGGACACGCCCTATGTCACCATCAATGGGAAAATGGAAACAGGACGACACAACAAGAGATACTTAATCATGTTCAACATCCTGGAATATTCGAAAAACTTCCTCTCTAATTGTCTCTTCATATATCACAGTAGAAAAAAAAAAATCATTTGAGGATCCTTCATTCGATTTCTAATTGAACTTCTATAGTTAGATTATCAAAATAAGTCTTTTCTTAGAGGGGGGTAGCAACTGCAGCATGATACGTATTCATTTTTTTTTTCGATTACTATCCGTTATGTCAATCGAGCTAAACGACCCAACCAGGACCAATCTGCGCTTGAATTTCAATAATTTTAAAAATGATACTCACTTTGAAGTCTGAGGATGGATCAGATAGAAAATACACCGTTACAGCCTGCCCCGTATCGTTCAGAAGACATTGAGGCGGATCCCCTTCTTTGTTGAGACCTGCGTCTATCAATGAATGATTAATAAAAATAAACCAGGCATTCGAAAAAGGTGTCGTAATAGTCATAGACTCAACATCGGAAAACGTGATATTTTTCGATATACCAACAAACTCAGTTTGTATGGGAGAAGTTCCAAAACCAGACATCATATTTTTTTGCGCAACACTAGAGATATTTATAACATCAAATGAAATCGTTGTCGTATTCTGAGTTTCATTAAAATTGACTGAAAAACTAGGTCGCACCAGCATCGAATTCCCCTGGATCTGACTCACGATCATCGCACCAGCTTCGTAGCTATACGATTGATCAAGGTAATATGCATTAGTTGATGAATAGGTAATTCTGCCTATTGGGAATATGGATGTACTGTTAATTGTCACCGAGGATGAATTATCAAAAATTTGCAAGGTACCAAAAGCTTTGCTTGAGACGAAGAAGGGTAATTCTCTATTCCCGAGCGTCACAAACGATGCAATCGGAATACCTTTCTTGGCAATCGCGGCTTGATAATCAATAACCGACGTAAGTGATGCCATTTGCTCTTCTACCTTGTCCATATGCTCAGCTTCACGCTGCTTCATAATGCTTGGGACATAGACTACTTGAATGATAGAAATAACCGTAACAACAAGACCAACAAGCAATATGGCAGTTACAATACCGACCACAGCACTATCAGTTGTTTTCTTTTTGATTCGTTTCATTTTCATACCTCTACTCACCACACTCACTTTTTCTTTTTATTTTATCTCATTCATATAATCCTTGTTGAAACACTATTGATAATAGTATTGTATTTGTAATTGGATCCACCACTCTGGCTTGAATATATTTATCAGTGATATCTATGCCTTTAAAACTAAATTGCACGGTTTCACTGAAATCCCATTTGTCAGGATTTATATCAGTGCTTGAAGCAAGTAATTTCCATATATTATCTGTATGGTTTAATATCTCACGAATGCTCCTCTGATACGTAGTAGTTCCTATCGTTATGATTATATTTGTCGTTCCTTCGAGAGATTCTCCCCTGTCGTTTTTGATGTTTATGACCGTGTTTGCTTTATCGATCGTTCCAGTGAGACTCACGAGAGGACCAGATTCATGAAAAGAAAACGAAGTAACAAAAAAATTGAGGACAGCAAATAATGAAATGGCGATTCCTAATAAAAGAACAACACCAACAACTTCAGATACTGCGAGTTTCGAACGCATGTTTTTTATCATAGCATCCCAAAATCCGTTGAATATTGTATCATTATGATATTTATTAATATATAGGTGAAAAAGGTTGGACACTTGAAAAATACGACCCTATCTATGCAGAGTTTCATATTTATCGAATACAGAATTCTCGATGCCAGATCGATAGTCGTATCTTATCTAGTACAATCCGCGAGATCCCGGATCAGTAAGAAACTTCTTTTTATTATTCCTTTGCTGATGAATCTTTCCGCTTCTTTTCCATCCATTCAGCCTGCCAAAAAATTAAAGAAAGAGAAGTGATTACCCCAGCTACATACAACCGAGATACTCTGCCCCGGTAGTGTAGCGGCCTATCATGAAGCCCTGTCGAGGCTTCGACTTGGGTTCAAATCCCAGCCGGGGCGCTACCCTTTTTTATGAAACGAGGAATATCAACATCTTCGTAATAATCGTGTATTCCGCTAGCTGGTTGTTTGCGTCATCATACGCAAATGCCTTTATCCCATACACTCCCAGAGGTACTAACAGGTTAGCGGAGCAGCCATCAGAGAGATTTGTATCCCAGAAGATAAACTCCTTTTTCAGAAACCCCTGTGTCGCAACGAATTTCACAGACACCGCGTCACTAATGACACCGGGGAGAACGACATAGAGCGTATTGTTACTTACAGCAATAGAAAGACCAAGACTGACCAATAATCGGACCGGTCCTATCTTTGGGTTGTTGAACCAGTAGATGTATCCCGTGTCATACATCCCATGATCAGGGCACAGGACCGTCCTTCGCTCCTCAATGCTGTTACCTGCCTTGTCCCATAGTTGCACATGAATATCGTAGGTCTCACCGATATCTGCGATAAAGTGCCACTCAAACCAAACATGTACATCTCCGTTGAACGTGGTCTCGTAGATGGTTTCCTCATTGACGTCTATTTTCACTCGATCAAAACCAGAGCCAGTCGTATATTCCGTCCCACTCCCATTAATAGTCGCACTCCCTGGTGGGATAATATAGGATGGTGTATATAGCGTGATCATCGGTGCCGTGGTATCGATTTTGATTCCCTCGAGGCGATGATGCGGGAGTTCCTCATTGACGGAGTCATAGGACCAATACTCGATATAGTTATTTGGTCGTTCTGACGAAATAATAGGTGGAAAGTCGGGGTCATAGATTTGCACCCCAAAACCGTTTATATTATAATACGTGGTGATATTTTCCGGGTCGGTGTCAACATCAACGACAGTAAAGTTCGCGCTAACTGGTGTGATATACCAGTTGTTATTCCCGTTTGGGTGTTCCGGGCTTAACATGATTGTTGTCGAGGGAGCGTAGATATCTTTCCCAACCAATGCAGAGATATTCCATTTATCTAGAACCGGCGTATGATGCGCTGACGTACGAGTAAATGTTCCTCGTAACCGGACTGCTGATGTGTTAATATCGGAGATGTTCTGGCCATTGAGGACGTTTGCTTTCAGGACCATGGTTGCATTTTGATCAAGGATATCAAAAACAATCGTACATGAAGACGGAATGACTTTTATGGAAAAAAACTCTCTCCATTCACGGAACATCTCTGGTTTGATGGGAACAGACATCAACAGTGCTTGCATGAGTAGTTCTTTTTCAGAACCAACCGTATACGTAATATTCGAAGAACCAAGAGACTCTGAGGAACGCCAGACATACTGAAAAACATCTGCATATTGACTCATCAAATCCCGTTCATCCTCCCAGGTTACAAAAAGCCTACCGGCTCCCTCTGCGATATCATTCCAATCAACATTCTGAGAAGAACCATCAGAAAGCTCCTGTCGATTTGTCATCACGGTCCCACTCGAAGCAATCACTCGCCCGTAGATATCCTGGTAATCTAGGACAGTACCATCATAGGCGACGAAAAACATCGTATCAAAATAGGCAACAGAGGTACTACGAATAAAACTCGTCCCTGGTTCGATGATATAATTATTTTTTATAACTCCACCGGTGTTACCAAGGATTTTCCCCCAGATGTTCCCATTGTAGCTATCCCTGCTTAAGGGATCAATGCTTACATCACCATCATTCCAGGTGACACAATAACGCTGTATCTTGGAATTATACGACACCGCTGGGAAAATATAGTCAACCATATCACTGCCTACCGCGATGGTGATGCGAGACCCGAGGCGATTTCCTTGCCAGTCATACCGATACGCATACAGGCTAAAAGGACCAAGCGACGGGTTTGGACCATCCTCATAGACGATAAAGAAATGTCCTTCATTATCAGAACACATCCATGGGTTCCCCTGATAATTGATCTCATAGGCTATTGGAAAATCAGGTCCGATGGAATATCCAAGTGAATTGTACAGGCGCCCTCGGATATCATAACTACTGGTGCCATATCGTGCATCTGCCCAGACGACCAGGAAACGGTTGTTCATGCTGTCAAACGCGACCTGTGGGTCATATTGACCATATTCGGTACCTGTGGAACAGATCGTAAAACGCAGGGTGACGTTACCTGATGCTGTTACCAATGCACCTTTAATATCAGATTTAAAACGGTTTAGTGGTTGATTCGCTGGGTTTTCCTCCCACACCACAAAAAAATTCCCAGCACCAAACGCATTACAGGGGTTTTCTGCGTGATACGTAGTACTTATTGGATCAGATACATCGATGTCTGTATTATTAGTAGGATTGGGATTAGTACCGTCGCTGTTATAGGTTCGCCCGTGAATCACTCCTGGGATTGTTCGCTCATAATGGGGGAGCGGGAGGTTGATATCCTCAGGTCCGACCCGTTCCTCCCAGGTGACAAGAAATCGATTCTGTCCGTAGATCACGTCAGGGTCCCATGCACCTTCAGATGCTGCTTTGAAAGAAACCATTGTATCAGGGCGTGTTCGGTCCTTCCATGAAAATATCGACGGAAAACTGCTTTGATTGGTCGCACTTGGGTTTCCATAAAACATATAGATCATCGATTGTCCAGGCGACAAGGTTTGTATTTTCACCAGGACCTGGCAAGACACACCATTGACGGTGTTCAGTTTATAGTAGGGGAGCTGTGCTCCAGTCCCGTTGGTAAAACGAAGATCGTCAAAATCGACTTGCATATCGGTGTCGTAAAGTATGGTCATGTTGATATCATAGTCATGAAATGTTTCTTGTCCACTGTTAAAGACAGATATCTGTTTCATACGGCTAAAGCTTGGGTCTACCCATGCGGGATACGTATTTTCCATTGAGACGGTCCCGATGGTCGTGTTGACAACAATGTGCTGGGAGAGCCCTGCATCAATTTTACTAACATTATGAAAATCATCCTGCCAGACCTCTACTGACCCACTTCGTACTAGAGATGAGTAATCGAGATTATCACTATCTGATGATAGCGCGGTCTGTGAAAGAGCTTGTCCAACTGTTGTGATGATAAGCAGGAGCGCCGTAAAGGCACAGAGGCTGATGTTGATAGATTTCTCCCCCATAGATGATACCTACCAGTAAAGTTACGAGGCCCATGGTACAGGATACCATTGGCTGTTCCAGAGTACTTGTAACGTCCAATCTCCAGGTAATGGCAGATCACCAAGGACCCAGATGCGCACAAGGGTTCCATTTACTGCATACCATTGGATGGTTCGAGTGATCTGAATGAAATATTGCCCAATAAGCCTAAACCCATACTTGTAATTTCCAGCATGCTGCGGGTCGTACCCAACCTCAAGATTGAATTGGTCTCCCAATGGTTGCCCAAACGTATAGACCGTGAAATGCCCAGTGTCTCCTAATTCCCATGAGAGTTGGAGTTTACGCGTAGCGTCAAAAGAGGCATTCCCATAGATTTTAAACGTGGTACTTGCGGTGTTGACAAAGGTGACCGCGACATCTTTATTGAATTGGAGTTCAATAGAGCCCTCTTGTCCAACCGTGAGATTTGCCTTTACCGTAAAAACATCACCTGCAAGGTTTACCGCGATATCGACATCACTCAGATGGATAAGTTTTCCAGACCATGTGAAGTTCGAGATATGACCGTTGATATAATCCCACGAGAGGATAAAATGATCATCAGTCTGAATACCAAACCCGATTTGAAGCAATTGCACACTATTATCAATGACTGATATCGTATTATGGAACATCTGATCTCCTTGGGTGATTAAACCAATTTGTGCATGGGTGTTTCCACCTGCTGTGGGTAGTTGCCATTGTAACTCCAGATACTCGTTCTTAAATTCAACGGTATCAGAAAGAACCCAACCGTCATGGGCTAAGGAAAATGAGAGAGTCGGAGAACCCCCGGCCGCTTCTCTTGATAAGATGATTTGGCCGGTTCTCTGTTCTCGATCGATATCCCACGAGAGCTCAAGATGCGTATTTCTCAGTTCGAGTTCTTTTATCAGTGTCCAATCTTTATACTCAATGGTTGTAGTCATGGTAGAGATGCTCTCAGAGTCCCTGGTGATATTCACAAAACCTGTACTGTTCAACAAATCAATTTTCCAGTGTATCTGCAACACATGGCTTTTCAGATCAAATGATTTCGTCACCACCATATCTTGATACGCGATAGAAACATTGAGTTTTCTGGTCTCATTGGACTGCCGTAGAACATTGAAGCTCCCTGTTCCTTTTAAAAGATCCACTGCACTATCATACTGCAGTTTCTTTGGCAGATTTTCTACTGAGATAAACGGTCGGTCGTTTCCATAGAAAGATAACGATAGACGTTTGATATCTTGCGACATATCAAGCTCAGCGAAACTTGAAGCAGCTAAA
>DATLAF010000155.1:0-3450 GCA_035527635.1 Thermoplasmatota archaeon
AATGACCCTTAAGCAGAGTTATAAAATAAACACCGAAGTTATTCACAATAGTCTCTTGAGAGGTTGTAGAAATCCTCGACGATGAAATAAATCAAAAAGAGAGGATTTCTTGATTTTCCTATAGTTATTAAGTTTGCAGCAAAAATACGGATGGCGAGATATCGTCGTCGGTTGGAGATGTTTTTTCCAGTGATGGAATCACCGAATCGATGTTTTACGCAGGAATTTTTTGATTCGATACAATTCCTCATCTGTTTGTGGCGGGAGTTCCACTGGTTCAGATCCTGTTGTTTCTTCCGATAAGTCTGTTTTCGATATCGTCCACGTTTCGGTTTATCTCTGATATCGACATATGAGTTCGCTTTACGTTCTACCACGACGTATTGTTGGTTTTTCTCTGAGTCAAATCCCTTGTCGCTGCAGATATCATCGAGAGGGAGCTGGATGTCATCAAGTAAGGGGATGAACCAGGGTGATTCATGGCAGTTGTCATAAACGCCCTTATGGGCGAGTATTAATCCATCGTCTGGGTCGATGACCAGGATGATTTTGAAGAAATCACGTCGGTTGATTTCTCGTCCTATCCTTTTTATATATGAAAAACTCGCTTTCGTCTGCAGAAGGCCAGTACCGTCAATCACGGCATTGGCTCGTGATTTGATCAGGCAGATCAGTTGTTTGAGCAGCATCTTGTATCATCGTAGTGGAAATCGCTGAAGGCATTTCTGTGGGGTCGTGAAATGTGGTACTTTTGTTAATCCCCGTGCTTGTTGGAGTTGGTTGAATTCATCGAAGAAATCTCTGCAATCTCGGAAGCTTTGTTGTTGAATTTCTTTGATGCTCAGATAGAGCAGATGTTGGTGAATGGTATAGGTCTTCTTGGAGAACATACTGCAATATAGTGGTACCTGCATTCGTTTTAAGACTATCATCCCATCTTGAATTATACTGGTGAGGCGCATCCCCGTCTCACCTCCTTTCGGTGTGATGATGGTCATTTTAAAAATTAAGGATTTCTACACTCCCCTTATATCCCCTTACAAAATATATCGTTAAATTTCATTTAAAATATATGCTAAATGTGGTTATTTTCCTGTCCTTCAAATCCAGTTCCATAATGTGCTGCAAAATGGTAGTTTAACCAATTATTTTAGGTTTTTACTGCTTTTAGTCTCCATAAGGTATAAATACCAAAGATTATTACAATATTAAAAATTAGGAAAAAACAATAGGGGATTAAAAAATGAAAAAGAACTTAAGATTGTTAACTGTAGTTGTTGGAATTATCGCATTAGCAAGTGTCTTCACAACTACATTAGGGGCCGGTATTGTCATAGTGAAAGATATTCAAGTAATAAACCGTAGTCTTCTAGGTGGAGGATCATGTAATATGAGCATGAATTGTTCCCAGTACGGGTGTCACAACAATTCAAATATGACTACAATCACTGGAGTTCTCCTCTACCAAAATTCGAACTTCAAGATCGGAACAACCATCTTAAGCTTTGGATGTTACAACTATATCAATACCACGATTTCACCATATGATTTTGATGGCGATGGAACCATAGAAACGATTCTGAACGAACTGTTAGGGGTGGTTGGGACCTCTATTACCGTCGAAGGATATCTGCGATGTATGGGTACAAAACTCAATGTCTATTACATCAACGGAATCCTCTATCGAGAATGTTAAATAGTGATCGGAACAAGAACCATCCTATCATTCCTTTTTTTTCTTTTTTTCATTTAAGAGGCTGTCTAACAATTGTTCTCCTGTCCCAACAGGAGAAGCATTTATCAAATGATACGTGATATCAGAAGCAGGACAGGAGAGATATGGCATTAAGGACAGATAGAATTGGACAGTCGTGGCTGTTTCCACCACGGATCACGGATTTTATACCCGAGGATCATATCTGCAACTTGGTTGTTGCTGTTGTGGGCTCTCTTAACGTGCGGAGTATTGAAAAGAAGTACCGATGTCAGCCTGGTCATCCTGCGTATCCTCGACGTGTGCTACTTCGGTTGATGGTTCAAGCAGCGATTGACGGGATGTTTTCTTCAAGGAAAATTGATCGGTTAGCGCAAGAGAATGTGATCTATATGTATCTTGCAGGAAACGCGAAACCTGATTTCAGGACATTGTGTAATTTCCGTAGGGAACACAAAGAGTTGATTGAGGCGGTGTTCAAGAAAACTGTTCTGATCGCGAAAGCAGCCGGGGTACTTCAGCTTGGTCATCTGTCGACCGATGGGACGAAGGTGAAAGCGAATGCGTCAAACCAGTACACATTAAGTAAGGCGGAGCTTGAAACGATCCGTCGGATCATCGAACAGGGGATCGCGGTTGACGAAGAAGAAGATCATTTGTATGGTGACCATCGTGGTGATGAGCTGCCACCAGAGTTGAACACCCAGGAGAAGATCCGCAGGAAGATCAAAGAAGTCGAGGAGATAGAGGGGAAACCGTTGAAACAGGCTGCAAAGAAGATACTACGTCAGCATCTTAGTGGTAGTCAACAGCAGAAGACGCAGGTCATTGGGAAAATCAAGAACGCTGAACAGAAGCTCATGATGAGTGGTCAGAAGGTGGTGAGTTTAAGTGACCCTGAGGCACGGTTCATGGTGAATAAGAAGAAACGGATAGAACTTTCGTATAATCCTCAGATCACGGTGGATCATGGCTCTGGGATCATTGTTGCTAATGATGTCACGCAGGACTGCATTGATCGTGAACAACTACAACCGCAGATGGAGAAAACAGAGGAAAACCTTGGAGGACTCCCCAAGGGTGTAAAGATGAGTTGGGATAATGGGTACTATAGCGGTCAAAACCTGCACTATTTGGAGGAGAAGGGGGTTGATGGATACATTCCAGACGGTGAACAAGCTACTGCGATGAAAGGAAAACAGGTGCCTGATGACCCGTACGCCAAAGATCAGTTCATCTACGATGAGACGCAGGACCGCTTCATCTGCCCTCAGGGCAGAATGCTCACCAGAAAAGGCGAGTACATCCACAACGGTAAACCGGTGTATGCGTATTATGGTGCACCCTGCGAAAGCTGTCTTGTCAGAGCAGTATGCGCTGGTGAAAACCGATGGAAGATGATCACCAGTTACGGGTTTGAAGGTGAACGACAACGGATGGCTGTAAAAATGCGGTCAGAAGAAGGGCAAGAAGAGTACAGGAAACGAAGTGAAACCGTAGAATGGCCGTTCGGTGACATCAAGCAGAACTTTGGGTTACGGGAGTTTCTCACCCGAGGACTTCAAGGCGTGAGAACTGAACATAACCTGGTATGCTCCGGCCATAATCTGAAAATACTTTGGAAGAAGTTGGAGGGAAAGATTACGATGTTGGAAAAAAAGAAAGACATGAGAGTAATTTTATCATCAAATACGAGTAGTGTCTTAGATATCTGTTCAAAGTGTATCAAAAAAATC
>DATLAF010000156.1:0-2534 GCA_035527635.1 Thermoplasmatota archaeon
TGTGAGTGAGCGAATGAGATTGGATATCAACAAGGCCTGATGCTTCCATGGCCCGCATTTCAGCCCAGCTTAAAAATCCCGCTGACTGAAGTGCTCTATAATCACATCGTCCTGCCCATACATCTTCCAGATTGGGTCTCGGTTCTTGACCCGGATCCACAAATTCGGGATTAACGAAAATAGTCGCTTTTAGACCGTATCTCTTTAAGAAGGGATACACAAAGACCCAATTGTCAAGATAACCGTCGTCAAAGGTTAACATGATCGAATTATTCGGAAGGTCCTTTTCCCCTAACATATAGCCAAAAAGATCGTTCCAGAAAATTGTATTGAATCTTTGCTTGACAAAACATTCTAGTTTTTTTTGAAACAGATCTACGGGTTCAGATATATATGAAAATTCCCATTTTTCATTCTCCAGTCCCACACTGTGGAACATAAGAACCGGGACAATACGCTTATTAGCCAATAAACTCATTTTTTCTTTGAACCCAGTATGCTTAAGTATATTTTTTCATATCGATTGCATATCGCTTTGATTGAGAAATCTCTTTTTACCCTTTCCCTAGCCTTCCGCCCTAATAATCCTTTTAGAGATTCATCATCAATCAGTTTTTCCATAGCCGCTGCCAGTAAATTTGGATTGCCCGGTTCCACCAATAGGCCTTCTTCTCCATTTTTTAGGGTGTCTGGAATGCCTCCCACATTCGTCGCCACAATAGCCAGACCGTGTGACATCGCCTCCAGTAAGACAAGCGGTTGACCTTCTCTGATCGAAGAGATGACGAAAAGATCGAATTTAGGGAGCCATTCATCGATGTTGTCCTGAAACCCGGGCATCTTTACTACCGATTCCAAACCCAATTTTCTCTGGTCGGCCTCAAGTTCTTTTCTCAACGGACCATCTCCCAAAATATATAGTTCAAGATCAACCCCTTTTTCCCTGAGTATCCCCGCCGCTTTAATTAAAGTGGAATAGTCTTTGGCTTCAATAAACCGGCCTATGGCACCCACAATTACTTTCTTGTTACCTTTCTTTTTTATTTGAGTCGGAATATCAACAGCATTAGGGAGATAGACCATCTTGGTTTCCGGAATCCCGTCTTTGTCCCTTCTGTTATTTAGTATATCCATTGATACACAAACTCTCAGATCTGATAATTTTGTAATAATATTTCTCTCAATTGCGTAATGCCATATCGTTTTCCATGGATTTTTTCCATGTTCGGTGGTAATAATAACCGGTACACTCGCAATCTTCCCTGCAAGAACTCCGTACAAATTCGCCCAGTACATATGGGTCTGAAGCACGTCTATACGGTTCTGCCTCAATATCTTCGCGATCTTCATAATATAATAATAGAAATACCTCAGTTTCACCGGAACAGAATACTGCCTGACATCATTTGCCAGAAAGCGATAAAAACCACGATCCTGTTGATCGTTTAAAAAAATCAAATACTTTGAATCAACATTCAGGTTATTGATTAGATTCGTTACTTGCCGTTCAGCACCGCCATATTGTAGCGACCCGATCAAATGACATACGCGCAAGTTCTTTACCATAATTCTCTTGAGACCTTTGAAAATAAATTTTTAAGCATTTTGACTCATTTCCAGATAGCAATATTTGTAAATTATCGCTGTGTAACACCAAAAAATATAACGAGGACTGATGATATTTACACCCAACATGGAAAAAGTGTAACCGAAGAACCCCGCCAGATAGCTTAAATATAATTTCTTTTTCCATGCATCTTTTGTGGATTGGAGTTGGTTAAATACCTGCCGAAACACCTTGTAAAAAATCATAATAAAAACGGTCAGTCCGATAAGACCATGGTGAACCATATACAACAGGTAATCGTTGTGAGAGGTATATTCGAGAGAGAATCTCTTGTTGTTTAGTTGCGTAAAAGTATTTTGACCATGTCCAATTATGGGCCTTTCCATAAAGAGAATTAACCCGTTGTGCCAAATTTGTGTGCGATTAGAGGTATACTCCCTCGTATCCTTTGCTCTTCTTGGATCAAATCTACTTTTTACGGTCTTTTGATACTGGGACGGCACAAGCGCATAGGATATTGATCCGATCACAATCAGTGATAGGAGCAATAATACAATTTTACGAGACTCTCCCTGTCGATTCAAAATCAGGAGATACACAAACATGGCAAAAAGAAAAGAAGCAACACCACCTCTACTCCCTGTAATTACTAATCCGGAAAGCGTCAAAAACAAGATGATCCCTGTTATCATTCTGATAATGAGTTGTTTGTGAAACATAAAAAACGAAAATAGAAGGGGGATAAAAAGCACCAGATATGCAGCATACTGATTGGCTTCGGCAAAACCGGCTGATCGTCCTGGTTGAACCTTTCTGATCACATCAAACTTCATAATCCCAAAAGAATTGAGAAGCATGGTTGAAACCGTAAGGAATAGCAAAAATATCAGACCTACAATAACGAGATTACAAGTTTTTTCGTCCTCAACGATGTTAAAGAGAATAAAAAATAAGATTATGGGGTTTG
>DATLAF010000157.1:0-2223 GCA_035527635.1 Thermoplasmatota archaeon
TATGGAATACAGTTTAAATAATACTGTCCTGGTGCTGCTCGTGGAGGACCAAAAGATGGTAAACAATCTTTCCGAACGGATTCAAACGCTGGGATTCACTTTCATTGATATTCATTCATTTGAAGATATTTCAAAACATATTGTCAACAAACACTTACAATTCCTTCTTATTCCAAAATCTAACACAATAAGAAATTTACTATCCGAACATATTAACATCTTCAATCCCCTTTCATCAACAACATCAGATGTTTTTATTATTTCACAGGATCTCACATCTTTTAAAATCGGTCACACTTATCATACACAGTCATTAAATCAACACCCAACACTGAGCGAAGTTGAGAGAGAACATATAATAATAACCCTTAATAAATGCTTCTGGTGTCGCAAAACCGCTGCAAAGTTATTAGGTATCAACAGAACAACACTTTACAGAAAAATGAAAAAGTACGGTATACACAAAGAAAATAAAATGATATAAATATTTTGCATCAAAACAACGAAGTAATGTTATTTCCGCGCCCGAGCATGCATCAACAGTCCCACAATAAAAAATGCCCCATTGGGTAACCATGCTGCTGCAAGTGGCTGTAGCACCCCGTTTCTTCCAAGGATATGGCATACATTAACAAGTGTATAATAAAGAAATGCGATAACAAGTGCTATTCCAAAAGAAGCTGTTTTCCCTCGTTTTACTGTGCCTGCGGCCATTGGTGCTCCGAAAAAAACAATCACAAATGAAATAAATGGAAATGATATTTTAAGATATAAATCAACAAGCCAATCAGAAGCATCACCTCCCTTTGTTTTAACTTCGTGAATGTAATTTCTCAGTTGAAAATAATTCATTTCTTCGGGTTTAATATCAATACGAGCGAAGTCTGATGGTTTTCGCATAATAAACGGCGCCGGCAATGTTTTATAGTGTTCGATTGCTTCACCAGTATCGGTGAATGTTCGTAAAACAGCATGTTGCAACATCCACATTCCATTTGCAAATGTCATATATTGTGCATCAATTCTGCTCTTTATACCAAAATAAGTCGTATCTTCATCAGTTTGTCCGCTTGATGTTAAATTAAATGGCTCAATAATAAACACATCCTGTGCAGTTTTGCTGTCGGATCTATAACCACGGGCAAATATGATGCGTTTATCACTGTTCACCAGAAAAACCTGATTACGATCCATCTCCATGGTCCGTGAAAATGAAAATTTAAAATTCCTACCCTGATTTTCAATATCTTCTCTGTATAGATTCGTGCGAGGAACGACATATTCGGCAAAGCCTATCATGATAATTCCCAGACATAACGAAAAAATGTAGAGAGGCATAAGAATCCTGTAAAGACTGATTCCGGATGCTTTCATTGCGGTAATTTCATTATCTCCATTAAGTCTGCTCAGACTGAACATTGTGGCAAGAAGCATTGCTACAGGCAGTGTTAAAACTATAATATATGGCAGATAGAATATATAATAGAGAAAAATAAGACGTATACCAATATTAGTATCAATAAATCTATCAGCATTCTCTACAAGGTTAACGAGAATAAAAATAACCGAAAAAGCAAGAATACAATAAGCAAGAAAAGAAAGAAATTCATACAGAACATACCGAGAAATTTTTCTCATCACTTATCTCCTGGTGGCATAAACAAAAAGTCCGATACCAACAGCTCCAAGAATGAAATTAGGTGCCCACATGGCAAGCCAGGGGGCAATAAGCATACGATCTCCCGCACTCTCTCCACCAATGAGAAACAGGTAATAGAGCGTGAAAAAACCAATGGACATACCAATTCCGATTGAGGCACCTGATGTTCGTGCAAGTATTCCCAGTGAAGAACCAATAAGAACAAATATAACTGCAGCAAAGGGAATGGAATTTTTTTTATGTATTTCAACAAGATACGCTGAAATCTGGTGTTTTAAATTTTTTAACTGATAGTCAATGTTTTTGATTTTTGCATCACGGCTGGGATCATTTGTTGAAATATCTTTGGACCTCTGTTTCCACTCATCTATCATTTTTGTATGTTCTTTAATACGTTCACGCATCATCATAGAAGTCATTGAACGATCATTTCGTGGGGATTCAGACGAAGTATCGAGACTAAAATTGATATTTTTTACTATATAGGTTGTCCGGTCAAACCTCGTCCTGATATATCTATCCACCTCGGGTGATGGATCTTCCTGATGAATTTCTCCATTTGT
>DATLAF010000158.1:0-5819 GCA_035527635.1 Thermoplasmatota archaeon
GAGTACGTCCATCCTGTGAGAATGTACCCGCCATCTGTTGTTTGTTGGACACACCAGGCACCATCGGAGCTTAAACCTCCTAAGGGCTGACTCCATTGTTGGTTTCCGGCGCTATCTGTTTTGATTAGCCAGGCATCGACGCTGCCGGAACCGAAAGATGAGGTATACCCTGCAAGGATGTAGCCTCCATCAGTTGTCTGTTGGACAGACGTACCACCATCATCACTTGATCCACCAAATATTTTATTCCATAGTTCATTCCCTGATGAATCGGTTTTTATAAGCCAGACATCTTTCATGCCTGCTCCATAGGATTTGGTCCATCCAACGATGATGTAGCCTCCATCGGTTGTCTGTTGAACTGATTCGCCTTCGTCATCACTTGCTCCACCAAAAGTCTTATTCCATAGTTCATTACCTGAGTAATTCGTTTTTATAAGCCAGATGTTGTGACCACTTGCACCGTATGAACGGGTGTAACCAGATAAGATATACCCCCCATCATTCGTCTGTTGAACACAATAACCAACATCGATATTGCTTCCACCAAATGTTTTGTTCCACTCTTCATTTTCAAATCTATCCATATTGCTTTTATTGGGTGTATTACTTTTACCAAATTGAATGAAAGCGTGATTCTCAAGTGGGAAAAAATAATCGTTCTTAACAATCCCCTGTACATCTTTTATGATGTCTGCATGCGATCCGGGGCCTATTCCGGTCATCAGCAACAGGCAGATAATAATCCAGACGAACAGTTGGAGTTTCAGCGTTGTTCCTCTATTATTTTTTTTCCTTTTTTTTATTGTCTGGATCACAAATAACTCTGTCAGTAGATTTAATACTCTTTTGCTCATTTCTTTGTTCCACCAGATATTTTATACGTAATTATGCATATAAACATGTCTATTGCGACTTAAGGTGATAAAATGTTTTCTGGACGTAGATTTTCTGATATCTCAGGCTTAGTTTCCTTACCTTGTTACAATTTTTAGTTTGTAACAAAATCGATGTCTTTTTGTTGTAAAAAAAAGGAAAATTACTGAAGACGATGTGCTGATTTTAGATCCACGTTTCATTTTTTGAGCCGGTTTTTACAATATGTGAAAATCAAGCGACGCGCAATTTTCATTCTTTCTTGTTGTATTCCTCCTGGGCTTGGGATTACATTACAGACCATATCGATGAATTTTTTATCTTTGCTGACTACTTCTATTAAGGGTTCGATGTTTTTTCCCCAGCGTTTCGAGATGCGATTAAGCAGGAAAAGATCTAAGTGAAACTCTTGTTTCCATTGATCTTGATAATGTCTTAGAGAGTGAGCATCTGTTTTGTCATTTTCTAAAGCGTTGATTGCTGTTTTTGCTGCCATTTCACCGGAACACATCGCATAATAAATTCCTTCACCAGTCATGGGATTTACTAATCCTGCCGCATCACCGCAGAGGAACATACGATCAGCAGTGAGTCTTTTCGCTGGACAGGTTGGGAATGCGCCTCCATGGGTCGTCTTAGAACTGAGGTTTTTTGGTATAAGTTTTTGTTTTTTTAACATCTGAAGATATTGTTTATAGTTACTCGGTAAATTCTTTTTTTCTCTTGTGGGGTCGATGGCTTGTCGAAATTCGACGACCCCGATATTGACGTATTCTCTTTTAGGGAACACCCAGCCGTATCCAGCAAGTCCATTTGGCTGTAGATGGATATGGACCATCTGTTGGTCTCCATAGAGCTGATGAATGGTTTTTTGGCTCAGGGGATATTCATTATAGACGCATATTCCGATGTGTTTACAGTCTTGTTTTATGCCGATTTTCTTTGCGATAGCGCTCCAGATTCCATCTGCACCAATCACCAATCGTGTTTCAACTGTCATTCCATTTGAAAGAGTAATGATAATTTTTTCTTTCTCATTGGTGATGTCTTGTGCTTTTGTTCCACATTGAAGGATTGCTCCGCTTCGTGTCGCGAGGTTCACAAGGCCTTCGTCAAAGGTTTTTCTGAGTACCATTGCTTGAAGTGGTTCGTTATTCTGAAAGTTCAAATGATGTTTCATTGAAGCAGAATGTAGTTGTATCGCATAGGAGTAGGAATCAATCAGGTTGTTTTCCTCAATGTATTTGAATCGTTGAAGGATACGCATTTGAAGACCGCCACCACAGGGTTTATCCCGTGGAAACGTCGCTTTTTCAAGAAGAAGTGTGCGTATTCCTTTTTCTGAGAGGACTTTTGCTGCTGTTGCGCCAGCGGGGCCGGCACCGACTATAGCAACATCATAGAGCATAGAAAAATCAATCCTCCGTTTCTTTTCTAATAATGAAATAATGATATATAAAATTTACATATTGGAAAAATATCATTAGTTCCTGTCAAATAATCTATGGAAAACCGCTTTTTTATTTCTTTTTCATTCTAAATCACTATAAATTACACTGTTCAATGAATGTCGTAATTCTTTATATAATAAAAAAAAGTGTGTCGAAAGGAATATGGATTTTCCTACAATCGATAATATATACTAAAATAGTCTTAATTCTTTGGTTTCCGATAGGTTCGGCCCGCCCATTGTATCTCCTGTTTTAATGCTGATGCTAAGGCATTTTGTGCTAATAAAAGAAAAACAATCGGGGTCAAGAGGGCATAGCTTATCTTTGATGGATAGCGTTCTTTTTGGTATATCATAGTTTTTGGTAAGATAGTGATTCCAAGCAAACCATAGAGTATTTCGAACAGAAGCAGCGAACTTAATAAAACACCGGGCAGGTAGTATCCAAACAGCAGGAGGAGCAGACCAAGTGCGATGATGACTTGTGCTCCGATAAAACCAAAGAACGAGCCAAGCCAGAACACAGGGTAATACCAACGTACCCATGTATATTGTCTTGTCCCCCAGCGGATAAAACTTTTAATGCTTGTTTCGGGGGGGCTTTCCATGATACATTTTGGTTGAAGGTATATCTTATATCCAGCTTTTTTTACGGTTATGGTGAGGACAA
Organism: Thermoplasmatota archaeon; assembly: GCA_035527635.1. Classification (GTDB taxonomy): domain Archaea; phylum Thermoplasmatota; class E2; order DHVEG-1; family DHVEG-1; genus SM1-50. The sequence goes on from DATLAF010000158.1 coordinate 2,997, forward strand.
GGTCATCGGAGAACGCGGTTTTCCATTTTGTTTTAATATCAAGTTCATCGAATACTTTTTTTCGGATGGCCATTGATCCACCCCATGCAAACGTGTAGCTTGGATAAAACATGAAGACAATCGAAGTCATATTCCATGCAGAGATAAGCAATGTTTTCCGGTTTGAAGGGAAATACCATCGGTATCCTGTCGTAGCTCCGATGGTTTCATCTTGTAATGGGGTGATGATGTTCTGAAGCCAGTTTTTGTCTGGTTTGATGTCGCTATCTGCAAAGACGAGAACCTCTGCATTCGTTGTTGACTGTAGGCCTGTGAGCAATGCAGCAACTTTGCCGCTGCATTCTGAAGAAGGGTTTGTAAGGACTAGGTGTACATGTGGTTTTTTCTGTATTATTTTATGTAAGGTTCTGTACGCAGGATCGTCTTCTGAATCAACGACGAATATGAGCTCATATCTTTCATACTCCTGTGTGAGGAACCCCAGAACATTTTCATGAAAACCATGTTCGATCCCTTTACAGGGAACAATGACAGATGCCGAAGGTGAATAGGGAGAAAATATCCTTTTTTTTGTCCGCCTATACGCAATAATCCAGAGGCTAATGATATAGCATTCGCCAAGAACTCCAATGCTTCCAAGAATAATTAGAAGTTCTATGATCATAATGCATTCAACAATCCTTTGTATCCTTTTCTGGTTTTTAGATATTTACCTTACAGGGTACTCTATCCTTGATTCTGATGAAGAAAACACAGTTAAAATTGTGAAAAGGCACTGGATTTATTAAAAGAACATCAATATATCATCTAATGAGTAATCATATGGGTATGAATCGAGATACACACTACCTCAAAGAACTTACGCATGTTGATTTCCAACCTGTTTTCATTTTAGGGGTACATCGATCAGGAACGAGTATTTTATACAAGATGCTTACCGCGACTGGTTGTTTCAATCCTGTTGTCGCGTATCATCTTATCGACTATAACGAGCTACTCTCCAATCATCATGAACAGAAAGAAGAAGACGCAAAACAAAAGCTTACAGAATCTTTTATTCAAAACGGGCTTCGGGATAGAGGTATCGATAAACTGAAACTCACCGCGGATTTCGCGGAAGAATATGGATTTTTACTCAATACGCAAACGGTGCAGATGTCTATTACAAAAAAAAATGTCGCACTATTTACTGAACTGTGTAAAAAAATCCAGTTCATCGCAGGGAACGACAAACCAATCCTTCTTAAAAACCCGTACGATCTGTCGAATTTCCTCTATCTTAAACAGGTGTTCCCCTCCGCGAAATTTGTTTTCATACACCGTCATCCGCTTAGAACAATAAGCTCTACATTAAACGCTATCAGGATGATATTAAACGATAAAAACCCGTACACTGCGAAGTTATCCAAGATGTACGAAAAATTTTATTCGAATCCTTTGCTGCTTCAGCCACTCCGATTCATCTTTCACATTATCCCAGAATGTAGCGTGGTCGTTATCACGAGAATTACTGCAAAGGCGACAGAGTATTATCTAAAAAACATAGAGAAATTACCAAAGGAAGATTACATCTCAATCACCTATGAAGAGTTCTGCAAAGACCCGCAGGCAACCTTGGAAAACATTATGGAGAGACTTTCACTGACCATGATAAAAAAAATCGATGCGGCATCACTGATACACCCCCGTAACGTTGATATTGACTGTGCTGTACTCAAACTCAGTAAGTATATTTATGACTCCATGAAAACGTATTTTGATAATTTTCACTATACAAAAGATGGATAGGAGAATTACTGTTTTTCATTAGATACATACTGAATCTCTTGTTCTATTCTTGCTAATATTTCATCCTGATTTCCTGCATCATAGTTCTGTAGATTTTCAAAGAAAGTACTTCGATCCAATAAGAAATGCTTTAACGTTCCCCACGTACTGCGCTTATACAATTTATTTGCTTATAAAATCTTTTACCCTGAGAATCGGTGAAACAAGAACTCCTGATACCCGATCACTCCAATCCATATGGTTTGATTGAACCCTTGGATGGTGATGTTCGCTCGTAAAACCACTTGAAGCTGATCAGGAACAAATCGTTCTCCAAGACGTGGCCATAGTTTAGTTAACGGGATAACCATATCTCCCTGGAGAATCGTGGTATTCTGCTGAGCAATAATCCCATCGGGCAATGTCCCATTGCTAATCTGTCTGGTTTTGTTTCCATCAACACGATAGATTTTCACCGTGATGTCGGTTGCTAAAAGTGTTATATTATTCGGATTTTTTATCTTGAACGTTATCTGATCATGCAACCCTTCTTTGAGAGAGTATCTATAATTTCCGGTAAGAGAAGCCTCCGTGGGAAGATCTGAGAGAAGCCGTTCCAGACGTGGGGGTATAAGGTCTGCACTTACGGAAAGGTTCATTGATTTCCTGATGCCTGCAACAAAGATGATGATATCCCCTGTGAGAGTCATCTGTAGGGTCTTTGCATCTAAGGCTTTGAGGAGCAGCCATCCGCCCCCGGTCAGTTGTTGAGTTGTTTTTGCGGGGATCATTTTTCCTTGGAGAGTGACGGTTCCTACCTGGATTCCTGTTTCGGTTTCAATGTTCGCTGTGAGGTTTTTTAGTGCGATGTCGATCGGGTTTGGATTGGTAATTTCGATGGTGCCGGTAAAGTTGATGCCTTCTTGGGTGATTTCGCTGAAATTAGCCGCCAGATGGACTTGAGGGAGTGCAAATTGTGTAATGATGTTGTGTAGAGAGGTTATCATTGAGAATTTGAGGGGAAATGTTTTTTTTATTATTCCAAAGAACATGGTG
>DATLAF010000159.1:0-2956 GCA_035527635.1 Thermoplasmatota archaeon
TATACTGATGGGTGTTGGGGTTGTAGTGACTTTCGCCGTTGGTTTTGTAATTGATATGGTTGTCTAAATAAATATAAATATAAAGACAACCCATACTAGTCTATGGCACAGATACAGAAGCCAACAATTCCTGCATGCCCGGCGTGCGGGAAACGATACGGAATTAACGTCCGAACGGATGGGACGATCCGGTGCAGACTGTGTGGATATGAAGGAGTAAAAAGCGATGCCAAATGAGTCATCATAATACAATCCGTTGGGAAAAAGAACATTACGATCTCCTATATACTTCTAAAACGTGTGATGAATGTTGTGCAGACTTCCAGAAGAAATTCCCCAAAATGAAATTAAGTTCAATATTCTCACATTGGAACCACAAAAAACAATATCGAAAAGATTACGAAAAATTGTTGGCAAACGAAGACAAAATAATATCAATCGTTTTGACCTTCGATGAAAAAGTCAAAAAATTACGTGAAATTCTCCTTTCCTTAAATCTACGCGATGGTCAAGATATCCCGTGGGTAATTTTAACACGTGCTGCAAAGGATATATTCTCAACCGAAGGAACCGTGAGAGCCGTGATATTAGGGCACGGCAATTACAAAAAAAGAAAAACCGCAAAATGTTTTAGAGATATTGTCTCAACCTCGGAAAAAGGAACAAAAATATTCAGAAAACCAGAACAATCTTTTACGCACCCCAACCAGATACTTTGCCCAGATTGCAAAAATATATTGTTCAAACACCAAGGACAATTAAAATGTAATAAATGCGGATATGTCAGAATCGACAAATTCAATCAAAATCTGGGGCTTCATACTATTACAGTTAAAACAAAGGCAATCACAGAACCAATTAAAAACGAGAGGATAGCAGCCGTTATAGATGATGACACTCTTAAATTATGGAAATACCGAAGTCTTAGAGCCGAACAAGTACAATTAATGAAAGAAGTGGTAAATGTAAACAAAGACATTTTATCTGCAATTAATAAAAACACCGAAGCAGTAACTAAAATGGTACAGGGAATTGAAGAAGCAAGATCTGCGGATGCAAAAAGAAAAACGGAAACACTTACACAACCGGTGGTGGCATGACAGAAACCAAAAAAGTTTTTATGCTGGTAGAAGTCCAGGAGATGATTGAAACAGCACCGATAATCGAAGTGCCTATTGAGAAACTTATCTTTGATAATAAAAGATATTCTCGTCAAAAAGTAGATGACGGTGCCGTAGAGGATTATAGCCACAACCTTTTGACGATGCCTCCGATCATCGTTTCCCCGGCACATCTGGGACTATTGGGAGAAGAAATTGACGACAAAGAAAAAGGTAAGTATGCTATTAATAATGGGGTTCATCGATATAAGGCATTACAAAAAGCCGAACAGAAAACTGCAAGAATAAAAGTAATTGACATCCCTCGCAATGATGTTGATTATGTCGGACTTATCCTCGATCTGGGGTATGGTGTCCGTCATCCGGAAAGCGACATCAAGAAAATGTGTGTTAAAAAGTTCACAGCATTTCCGGATATTGATAATAGATATCGTGTTATTCTTGGAGTACCAGAGCGAACATATTATGATTGGACAAAGGATGTTCGCAGAGAGAAACAAGAGGTTATCCACGAAGGTATGATTACTGCATATCTCGATGCCACTCGTACACAGGACGATGTAGCGAAGGAGTATGGGTATAAACAGAACACATTTTCAGATTTGATTAAAAACGTAATATCGGTTTTTGCGGGTATTGCAAAACCCGATAACCCATACCGAATAACCATAAAAGAGGACGGAAAGGAAATCCAGAAGCAATTTGGAACGATTGATGAGTATCTGAAATACAAAGAGATGTCGTTCCTAAAACCAGCGCTTACATTCTCGCCACAACTGTACAACATCAGGAACCAAAAAGGCATGGATCACAATACCGCACATTTCGGCGCATTCCCCCTGTCTTACATGCAGAACCTTCTCTATTATCACACCAACCCATTCGATACAATCTATGATCCCTTTGCTGGTGGTGGTACAACCATTGATGCCTGCAAGACAATGATCCGCAGATATTATGTTTCCGATAGAAAACCCATTGGAGATAAGGCAGATGTGATAAAGAAGTGGGATATTAATGATGGTTTGCCAAAAGACTTACCAAAACCCGATCTGGTATTCCTCGATCCACCATACTGGGCACAAGCAAAAGGCAAATATTCAACAGATGAAGAAGACCTTGCAAATATGACTCTTGACGATTTTTACAAGTCAATGGAATCTCTTATTGGTAACCTCAAAGATAAGAAATATGAGAAGATTGCCATCGTCATCCAACCCACGCAATGGGGTACAAACGATAAACACGACTGGGAAGATCATGTGTTCAAGTTTGATAAAATGTTCTCTGACAAATATCGGATATCCGCACGATACAATCTTCCTTACTCAACAGAACAATATAATGCACAGATGGTTATCGAATCAAAGGTACAAAAATTGTGCTTATCTTTATATCGTGATTTAATAGTGTGGGAGAGAATGAAGTGATCCGTCAAAGCAATGATGGTACAGGAACAGAGTTCTCACATTGGTTGCGTCAACAAGAGAATTGTCTCCCTTCAAAGAATGCAACAGATTGTTTCACCTTCCATAATTTAGATTATATTGAGTACTGCTACAAAGGCAAAAATAAAGGGAAATGGATGTTGATTGAGGAGAAAAGATACAGTTCTGATATTAGGTACTCACAAGAGCAAATTTTTAAACAACTTGAATCAGTTTATTTTGTAGATCGAAATTTTTTAGGATGCCATCTGATCCAATTTGAAAATACCAATCCAGAAGATGGAAAGATATACATTGATTATGAAGAGAATACTTTGGATGAACTTATAAAATTTTTACGTTTTGAATACCCTAAAAAAAGATACCCCTCATTTTTCCCAGAAACCA
>DATLAF010000160.1:0-6303 GCA_035527635.1 Thermoplasmatota archaeon
GTATCTCCTCAGTCGAAGAGGATAAAAAAACCAAGGATCTCTCAATCAAATATGAAACAGAAGAAGGAACCCTGAAAAAGGAGGACTTTGACCTGGTTGTGTTATCTGTCGGGCTTAGCTCCCCTGATGATGCTGAAAGTCTTTCTACGGTTTTTGGGGTTAATCTCAATCAGTATAATTTTGCTTCAACAACCTCATTTGAACCATTCCATACCACCAAACCAGGTATTTATGTTGCTGGAGCGTTTTCCGGTCCGAAGGATATTCCAGAGACCGTCACACAAGCGAGTGGCGCAGCAGCTTTAGCATCAGCTCTTCTTTCAAAAGCCCGAGGAGACTGTGTGATAATTAAACAATATCCTCCTATAAAAGACGTACAATATTCAACACCTCGAGTCGGCGTGTTCATTTGTCACTGTGGAAGCAACATTGGGGGGTTCCTTGATGTATCTTCAATTACTGAATATTCAAAAAACCTTCGTTTTGTCGTCTATGCGGAAAATAACTTATTTACTTGTTCTCAGGATACACAGACCCATATCAAAGATATCATTAATGAGTATGATATTAATCGGGTCGTTGTTGCTTCATGTACACCACGAACTCATGAACCATTATTCCAAGACACGATTAAAGAAGCAGGGTTAAACCCGTACCTATTTGAGATGGCTAACATCCGAGATCAATGCTCCTGGGTGCATATGAAGGAGCCAAAAGAGGCAACAGAAAAAGCAAAGAATCTTCTTCGAATGGCGGTTTCAAAAGCAGCATTATTACAACCCTTGCCAATCATAACATTACCGGTGAATCAAAATGCGTTGGTGATAGGTGGGGGACTTACTGGATTAATCGCTTCAGTTAAGTTAGCTGAGGAAGGATTTCCCGTGTTTTTAGTCGAGAAAGAAAAAGAGCTTGGCGGGAACCTACGACATATTTATTCGACAATAAATGGAGAGGATGTACAATCATTCCTAAATAATTTAATTCAGAAAGTCAAGGATAATTCCCACATTCATGTTTTCACAGGCACACAGATTAATTCTCTCAACGGATATGTTGGCAATTTTACTACTGTTGTTAAAAGCAGGAATGACACCAAGGAATTGCACCATGGAATTATTCTTGTAGCAACAGGTGCACAGGAATACCAACCTTCAGAGTATCTTTATAGAAAAGATACACGAGTCCTTACGCAACGTGAATTTGAACAACTGTTAGCAAAAGGAGAAGTTCCTACCCAAAAACCAGAAACCGTTGTGATGATTCAATGCGTTGGCTCTCGAGATGAACAACGACCGTATTGTAGTAGAATCTGTTGTACGGAGGCAATAAAGAACGCATTGAAGTACTCAGAGCTAAATAAAAACGCTACTATTTACGTGTTATATCAAGATGTCCGGACCTATGGGTTCAAAGAGGAATATTATCAAAAAGCACGAGAAAAAGGGATTGTCTTTCTTCATTATAATCCTGAGAAAAAACCAATCGTCCAGAGTACGAATGGAAAACTTTCGATTCGTGTATACGATGTTATTTTAGGTGAGGATGTTCTAATTGATGCTGATTATTTGGTGTTAAGTACTGGAATAATTCCCCTGCCTGAGAATCAGTTGTTATCAAAGCTGCTTAAAGTGCCATTGAATGAAGATGGATTCTTTTTAGAGGCACACGTGAAACTCCGACCAGTGGATTTTGCAACAGATGGAATCTTTCTTGCTGGTTTTGCGCATTCTCCAATGTTTATTGAAGAAAGCATTGCCCAAGCGTGTGCTGCAGTATCTCGTGCTTGTACGATTTTAAGTAAAGAATCACTTGAGCTTCCTGGAACAATCGCCAAGGTCAATGAAGAGCGATGTGTCGGTTGTGGGTTATGCGAACAGGTTTGTGTCTACAAGGCTATTGAACTGGTAAAAAAGACGGTAAAAGGCAAAGAACAATTAGTCGCAATCGTCAACGAGGGGATATGCAAAGGGTGTGGGGTATGCGCTGGTGCCTGTTTTTCAGGGGCGATCATCCATAGAGGGTATAAAGATGAACAAATCCTTGCCATGATTCAATCACTGGAAAAATAATATCTTTTTTTAATGTGTTGAACAGGAGATACATGGGTCGTATGCACGGACAAGCATTTCACATTTCAGTTTGATTTCTTCAACGGGTTCATCAAGCATAGTACCTAAAAATTCATGCATATCCTTTTCAACGTTATTTGCATTGTGTGCTGTTGGAGGAACAAGATCTGCTTTTCGTATGATGCCATTGTTATCGAGCAAATAACTATGGTAGAGGCTTCCTCGTGGTGCCTCAGTGATTGCAGCACCAAATCCTGCGCGACAGCCGATGTCCCGTTGTTCTTCTTTGAGGGGGACGCGATCGATGATGTCTATGGATTCGTCGATACTATCAACAAGTTCGATGGCACGTGCAAGATGTGAGACGAATGGATTGTAATTAGGGAATTTCACCCCACTTCTCTTTGCTGCCTCCTTCGCATCTGATGAAAGTTGCCCAAAGTTCAAGTTCACTCGGGGAAGAGGTCCAACCATGAATGAACCTTTTGTTTTCAATTGAGAATGAAGCGCTGTTGAATAAGGGACTTGTTTTTCAGAAACATAGTCACGGTATTCTGACTCATGAATGTTCAATCCTTCTGTCGATCGTAAACGACCGATGTTAATGGCATATGATCTTGGATTAGAAATCGCTATGTGCTCACATTTACGAACAAATTGAGGTATTTTTAATTTGGAGAAAAGATCAACGGTCTCAAACGCATCATTCTTTGCATCAACCAAACGTTTACGTATTACCTGGAGTTTGTTTTTACTTGGTAGAGCAGTAAATCCTCCGACGACAGCAGTCACAGGGTGTACCGCACGTCCACCTATCAAATCAGAGATGTCATTTCCAAGTTTTTTCAGTCTGAGTCCTCTTTTTATGGCATCCAGATGATCCTTCGTCATCGCAAGAGTACTCTCATAGCCGAGAAGATCAGGAAGTGAAAGGAAATACATGCTAAGCACATGACTTTGAATGTGTGCACTAAGTGCGAGTAGTTTTCGTAAATCCTTTGTTTGCTCACTTGGTTCTAAGCCTATTGCATTTTCTACGGCTCGCAGAGCAGTTATTTGATGAGCAACAGGACAAATACCGCATAGACGAGAGGTTAACTCCATCATTTCCGTATAACGTCGTCCAATAAGAAAAGCTTCAAAGAATCGAGGTGGCTCATGTATTCGAAATTGTAAATCCGGTATCTTTCCTTCTTTTGAAATACTTATATTTAGAGCGCCCCGTCCTTCCACTCGGGCGATGTAGTTCACTTCGATTGTTTTTGTTTTCGGTGTGGATTCTCTAAGGGCCATTGTTTTTTCGGTCATTTAATGTCCTGCCTCCTTGCGAAAATCTGCAGTCATCCCAGCATATTTCCTGAACTTGCGTTGTATGTCATCTTCGTGAACTCCTATTTCTTTAAAGATAGCAGCGAGTGCAGCAGCATTTGGATTACTCATTGGTCCATAACAGCCCTCGCATTCTCTACCAAGAGACGGACATATCGCACCGCATCCTGCGCTTGTTACAGGTCCCATACACGGTATTTTTTTACTTGTTATAAGGCATTCGTTATCTCTGAATTTACACTCAACGCAGACCGGGTGTTGTCGGAGACGTGGTCTGATGTTGAGTAGTGATGCTTTCACAAACTCAAGGATGGTATCACGATGAGGAGGACAGCCTCTCAACTCGGTATCCACTTTTATATATTCTCCGATTCCCACCACTTTCATTGAATGAATCGTTGATGTATCTGGATATACTTTATTTTCTGCTTCCATTTGTGGAATCCAATTTCGAATGGACGGAATGCACCCAGCTATTGCGCAGTCGCCAAATGCCACAATAATCTTGGATTTTTTCCGTATCTGCTTGATTTCTTCAATTTCTTCAGGTGTTGAAATCCCACCCTCAACAAGGCTAATATCCCATGGCCCGTCAATGTTGTCACGTTTCATCATCATCCAGTAGGTGATATCAATCACATCAAGAAGTTCTAGAAAAACGTCCTCTAAATGCAAGAGTTCCAATTGACATCCTGCGCATCCAGTGAATTTGAAGATTCCGACTTTTGGTTTATTGCTCATAGTGTTATTTCAACCTCTTATAAGGGACGGATAAACGGACGTATCTCATCGTAGTTGAATACTGGTCCATCTTTACAGACGTACTTCGGGCCTATCTGACAATGTCCACATTTGCCAAAACCGCATTTCATGCGACGTTCGAGTGAAAGAAAAATTTGATTATCTTTAAACCCGATGGTCTCCAAACATTTTGTTGCGTATCTCATCATGATTTCCGGACCGCAAATAAGAGCAACTGAGTTATGCGGTCGAGTCTTCATACTTGGAAAACAAGAAGTAACTAAACCAACTTTACACTCCCACCGTGAACCAAGAGAAATCGAATCGACGGTTAAATCAAACCGGGAGTTTTTAATATCACGCCATCGTCCAAATTCATATTTAAAGACCATATCATCAGGAGTTCGAGAACCATAAATGATTTCAAGATGACCGTACTGATTTCTATTTTTATTCACATGATCAATAACCCCTCGAAGAGGGGGAAGCCCGATCCCACCGGCTATTAGTAAAATATCTTTCCCTTTCATTTCTTCTAAAGGCCAGCCGACCCCATAGGGGCCACGTATGCTTAGAATATCTCCTTCTTTTTGATTAAAAATTGAGTTTGTGACATTTCCGACATTTCGAATGGTTGTTGAAAAAGCCCCATCATCTTCTATTTTTGAAATAGATAATGCTGCTTCTCCTATTCCTAATATACCAATCATCATAAATTGACCGGGGACGCATGTAAATTCCTTTTGTTTTTGCTTATCGACATAAGCAAGCGTATATGTGGCAGTGTTTACGGTTTCTTTAACAATTTTTTTAATAATTGCAGGATAAAATTGATATTCATTTTTTATGATTGCTTGTTGTATAGGTTAATCCCCCCTTATGATTTTTGCAACTTGGGTGATGTCAATTTTTGAGGGACATACACGAATACATCGTCCGCATCCAACGCAACTTGAATTTATTCCACCAGCTGCAGCACCAAATTTACAGAGCATCCAATGGCGTATTCTATCTTTTCGATCACTGCGGAAGTTCCCATGCATGGCAACTTCGCCGTACTCTAGCAGTTGGCAAGAGTCAAGTTCTCGAATCCGTGTCCCTTCTTTAAGACCAATATCGATGGTATCATACAGATCATAACAATAACACGTTGGACAGACCAAAGAACAAGAACCACAGGAAAGACATGGATATGATCCAGCAACGCCTCCTCGGTCTCCTAAATCGGCCCATACTTCATGATTAAGACTCTCAGAAGCGATGCGAGGTAGCCATGAGGTATTCATGTGTTTCTTGAATTTTTTCTCCGTCAATTTCAATCGTCTTTCTTTTTCAACCATATCAGATTCGGTTGCATGGTCAAGAATATTGTTACCAAGAAGTTTTTTTCCATCTTCAGTTCCAATCTCTACAAGATATTTTGTTCCGATATCCGTCAGGAGCAAATCATATCCTTCCGATAGAAAAGGACCGGTTCCAAGGGAGAAACAAAAACAGTTTTCTTGGGGTTCAACACAATTCAGAGCAATGATTTTTGTATTTTTTCTTCTTTTTTGGTAATAGATATCTGAGAAATCCCCGGAAAAAAATTTATCTAATCGCAGGATTCCATGGACATCACAGGGATGAATTCCTATAAGAACAATTTTTTCTTCGTGATTAATTTCCTTTGTAGAAAATGAGTGGTCGTTCTTGGAATATGAAAAGAGCTTGTCTTTAGGAGGGTGAAAGAATTTTTTTGGGGGTAAAACGGTAGAGTGGTAATCAAGATGAAGTTGATCAACGGAACTGATTTCATCATATGTTGATTCATAACCTGGTTTCGTCGGACCGATGACTTTGTATTCTTTTTGAAAATTTTTTAAGAAAAGATTCATATCTTTTTTTCCGATAACGAACGCGTTCATTGCTATCCTTATTTCCTATATCAAAGGGCGAACCATAATCTACCTTAGGTACTTTAATGTATTTATTCAATCGTGTATTTTACAGTGGTGAAAGGAAAAATTATTTTTAAATTATAGAGCCTGTCTGAGTAATACCTAAATCACAATAAAATATCGCTATCTATATCAGGAGACAACAGATACACATCTCTTAGATGAAGAGATGAGTAAAACATATCGTTTTTATGACCCTGAACAAATACTCCTTTTTCCCC
>DATLAF010000161.1:0-4075 GCA_035527635.1 Thermoplasmatota archaeon
CGATCCCCAAGACCCTTCACTTTTTGGTAATGCTGTTTCAATATAAATTTGTCAAAACTCACCTTCATCTCTCCTTACGTATCAGGAATGGTGAAGGGTCAAATAGAGGTTTCTATGCGGGGTTATTCAAAACCCTCAATACATAAAATCAACCTATACTCATTCTATTCGACTTTGGATATCTTTGCAAACAGCTTTCATACGGTACAGGTTTACCAATTGTTTGCTTAGGTCTGTTGGTTCTGAGCCAAAAAGATTGTTTGTGTGGGAAATGCGATTTCAATATTTTCTTTCTCAAATGCTTCTACGATTCCAAAATTAATTTGCTGTTGAGTGTCCATATATTTATTATAATCTGATGAATCGATGAAATAGACAATCTCAAAATTCAGACTAAATGCTCCAAACTCCCGAAAATGAATCCGATCTATCTGGCAAAATTGACAATCCCCTATGACCTTTCGAATCATACCTTCGATCTTCCTAAGTTTCTCGATAGGGGTCCCATAGGTGACTCCAATGGAAAAAACGACCCGACGCTTCTGTAGTTTCTTATAATTATGAATGCTCTTGTCAAGGATTGTTCTATTGGAGATAACAAGTTCTTCTCCCTGCAGCAGTTTAATCCGAGTCGATTTCATACTGACATGGGTAACTGTCCCTGCATCATCACCGATGACGATGAAATCACCGATTTCGAAGGGTCGGTCAAAGAAAATTGAAAACGCGCTAAACGCGTCGCCAAGTACGTTTTGAAGAGCAAAGGCAATTGCAATCCCACCAACACCAAGTCCGACTAAAGCACCAGATAAATCAATTTTACTGATATAGAGTAAAATGAGAAATGCGAAGATGTACACCACTGCATGGAGCATCTTCCTAAAAATAATAAGGATATTTGTGCTCACTTGCATTTTTCCTTTTCGTACGACGCGTTCCGCATACCAACTGACAAGGACATTGATGAACCGAGTGGCGATATAGGCGATAAGGAGGATTTCTGCGGTTAGAAAAATATATCCAATATAGATAGAGAACACATCAAGGAAAACAAGCTGGTCAACCGCGTACCAAAAACCTATGAGAATAACAAGGAGATAGACAGGTCGCTTCGTGTTTTTGATGATTTCATCGTCAATGGTTGTTTTTGTTTTCTTTGCCCATTTCGTAAAATAATGTTCAAAGATATGATAGATAATCGATCCAATGATAATAGCAAGAGCAAAGAAGATGAGCGCGGCAATGACTTGGCTTACAATAGGGTTGACGGGAAAACCATTGTCTTGGAGTAGCGAGTTGATATATTCACCTAAGTTTATTTGATATAACATAAAAACCAAAAAGGTGAAGGCGTTACTGATTTTTTAAGTTTTAGTTTTGTATATTATGTTTCTGAGCAGTATTGTTCTATAAAGCGTAGAAATATACGAGACTCGAAGTAAACAGGCAATCCCTGTATTATAATTGCAACATCATGACGATTAAACCACTGGTTTAAATTAATACAGATTACTTTTAAATAGTAACAAGAGAATATTTATAGTAGTAAGCGTTTGTTAATCAAATATATTAAAGTAAAAAAGAGGATAGTTATATGAAGATAGACAAAAAAATGTTATGCTTGCTTATGATAGGTGTTTTTTTATTTTCTACTACTGTATCAGCAATCGAAATTTCTGAGAAATCAACTAATTATATTTTACAAAATTCATCGTGTTGTGAAAAAGGAGATATTGATCCTTTAGTTGATTTAGAAGTAACCGTTACCATAAAGGAAATACGAGCATTGGATAAAATTGATAACGTTGGGAAAGCAGATTTTTTTGTTATCGTTTATATCAACAATATACGATTCAAAAGTAAAATATGGTGGAATCAAAATTATATCAAGGAACCCTGGTCTGTAACTCTTAATGTACCAGACGATGAAGAAAATGTCTCAATTAAAATCCGACTATGGGACTGGACAGTAGGTCCTAATAGTATTTGTGACCTCAATGAGAACAGTGGGATGCTTCTGAATAAATATGATATCAACCTTGTCTATAATTTAAAAACAGCACATTGGACTGGTGATGATTACAACCACCCGGATTCATCGTGGGGTGATCCTAGTGGTTATGGTAGATTAAATGGATGTGATGACAATAGTATCTATCAAGAAGATAGAGATTGTGTGATATTGTTTGATATCACTCAAAATGATTATGACGGAGACAAAATACCATATTGGACTGAAGTAAATATTTATAAAACAGATCCTCAAATAGATGATACAGGTAGAGACGACGACGGTGATGATGTTCCAATAGAGTGGGAATTCAGATGGGGGACTATTCTTGTGTATGATTATCATGCGGATACATGGAGATTTGAATGGATTTATGATCCATTTGAGTGGGAAGATCATTATACATTAGATCCTGATAATGATGGACTGAATAACGTTGAGGAGTACCGGACATCAGAATGGGGATCAGACCCTTTTAGAAAAGATATTTTTGTAGAACTTGACCAGATGGAAGCAGGGCCAAATGGAGAACCAGCGAGTGTATTTCCTGAATTAGGCAAAGAATTACTCAGGGACGCGTTCGATCGATATAATGTATTTCTCCACTTGGATGATGGATCGATGGACGGGGGAGAAATGATACCTTTTGACAATGAAACCCCTCGCGAAGAATTAGTGACTTTGTACCAAAATTACTTCCTTCATGGAGATACGAACAACTGGAGAAAAGGCGTTTTCCACTACGGGGTCCTTGTGTATGACGCAACCTATGCCGGATATGTTTTTGGTACAGATGATGGATATTGGGGCGCATATCAGATTTCAAGTAAAAGAGTCGATAGACCAATACATCTATCTTCTAGTTCTCAAGGAAAGTCTATCGCTTATGCAAGTGTGTATATGCATGAACTTGGTCATACGCTGGATATCAGAATACCTGGTGGTCATGATACCGATAGCTATTATCCTTGGCAGATCGAATGGTGGAAATGGCGCCCCTATAAAAGTTGCATGAACTATGGTTATACGTACGTACTTGTTGATTATTCTGACGGCTCTCGGGGAAAAAACGATCATGATGATTGGCACACTCTGGATTTACCTGGATTTCAAATAAACGTCTAGTCAACAAAGTTTAATAATTATATTTTTTACCTGTGTCACTCGTGTGGTTACGATTATACATTGATCCCTAGTTTTTTTTAAAAAAAATTTTCATTTATGATTTTCAATATTATAAAACTGAATTGAACATTAGGAATTTCATGAAGAACAAGAATAAAAGAGTTAAAACAAGTATAAATAACAGAATTTTTATTCTCTTGATTTTTTTCCTGTTACTTGAGTGATTTCAATTTTTATAACAGTTATTTCCTTGAGGTTCTTATCTGCAAAGGTGTACGATGGCCCTGGCGAGTAATGGTTAATAATACAATGTAATGCATCTTTTTTCTGCGCTGGGTCTGTAATGAAACTTACCTTTCCGTATCCGATGACACTTGCGTATTTCGATGTCCAATTACAGGGGATTCCTGTTTCAATGATCTCATGATCAATATCAACCTCAAAACATACGACAGCGTTCTTTTTCAGTAACTCGATTTTTTTCCCCAGAGGTGCCGAATGGAAATAAAGGCAGTTGTTGCTGTACCCGAAATTGAGAGGGACGATGTAGGCGGTATCATGGTCAATAAGACCGAGTCTACAGACGGCTGCTTTTAAGAGGATTGCATCGATTTCTCTTCGGTTGGTGATTTCTTTTTCTGTCCGTCTCATCTGGTTTTTCTCCTTGAATCGGCCTTGGTTCATAATTCACCTCTTGTGACCGCCAGTCGTATTGTTCTATGGATCAATTGTCGTATGTTGTATCCTATGGTTTTGAGCCATATTTCGTTGGTCTGACATTTTCGGTTTCTACTGGATGGATAGGAGTTGGTTTGTTGTTTGAATGAGCCGAATCCTGCTTCATTATTAGAGCGTTTGTGGTATCGTTTGTCCCATGCTTTTTCGTCCTTCTCTCGTGATTTGTGCATCTTGTGCCAAGCAGGATATCCTTTACTTTTG
>DATLAF010000162.1:0-15597 GCA_035527635.1 Thermoplasmatota archaeon
GTTTCACCTTAATGTACCCTGCTTTGAGCAACCCTTCTTTTTTCTTTACCGAAATCCCAGGGATCTCAGAAAGGAAAATATCTCCCTGGTTGTCTATTTTTTTAATAATCTCTTCTTGATGATCCTTAATCCATTGTGAAATCGTAGAACTCTCTGTTTTAAATGCTGGACCAAGTGTGGCAAACACGGGTTCGATCGCGGTAATGACCTCCTGGATTTCTGGTTTTCCTACGATAAATGTGTGATTTTCTGGATATCGTAAGGTGGTAAAAATAATCGTTCCATTGGTTTTTAGTCTTGTTATTATTTCTGAAGGCGCATAGGTAGCTAATGCTGACATAGGTGCATTCAGCGCGATTCCTTGTTCACTTTTCCACGCGCGAACCTTAGCGATATATTCCTTCACTGTTTCACCAGCTTGTTCTTTTTCTTCATTGATAAGAATTGATTCAGGCCATTTTGAGAGATGGATGCTTATTTCATCTTCATGGTTTTTGTAAAGAGTAGAGTAAATCTCTTCAGTGATGTGCGGGAAGAACGGGGCAAATAATTTTAGTATTCCTAATCCAACGGTGTATAAGGTATACCGGATGCTTTCAACGTTTTCTTTGCTATAAAGGGATCCTTTGATCATTTCGAGGTAATGGTCAGCGAGCTCATGCCAGAGGAAATATTCAATCTCTTTCATGGCTTGTGAGTAATCAAACACATCCATTTGCTTGGTGCATTTTTTCACAAGTTTGCTATATTTTGTCAGAATCCAAGAGTCGATGTTTTGGAGTCTTGTTGGTTTTTTTGGTTTTCCTTCTTTAATGATGTTGTCGATAAACTGTTGCACGTTCCAGAGTTTCCGTAGAAGTTTTGTTCCCCGGACGACATCTTTTCGTCGGAACGGGTTATCCTCGCCTAACGCACAGCTTGCTGCATAGCAGCGGAACGCGTCAGTCCCATATTCATCGATGACTTCAAGAGGATCAATGACATTGCCAAGGCTTGCATGCATCGGCGTTCCATCCTCTGAGAGAATGAACCCACCCATCATGATGTTTTCAAAGGGTTTTTCATCGGTGAGAAGCGTGCAGCGTAGTATCGTATAAAACGCCCACGTGCGAATGATGTCATGTGCCTGCGGACGTAGCGACATAGGATAGAGCTGTTTGAATTTTTTTTCATCGCGATGCCAGAACGTGTTAAACAATGGTGAGATAGAAGAGTCCATCCAAGTATCAAAGACGTCCTCACAGCCTTTCAGATGACCACCGCATTTCGGACATGTTGCTACTGGTGGTTTGTCAATCGTTGGATCAATGTAGCAATCTTCTGGTCGTGCGAGTACGACCTCTTCGCATTCTTCACATTCCCATAGTGGGATTGGTGTGGCAAAGTATCGTTGTCTGCTGATCACCCAGTCCCATTCAAGTGAATTGACCCAATCCTCCAGACGTATTCTCATAAACTCCGGATACCAGTGCATCGCATCGCTTGTATCAAGAACCATTTGTTTAAACGGGATTGTTTTCAAAAACCATTGTTTCGCGTTGATGAACTCCACAGGTGTTTTGCACCGCCAGCAGACACCTACATTTTGTGCAAGTGGCTCTTGTTTCAGCAGCAAACCATCCTGAGTCATGTCCTTGATGACTGCGTTTCGTGCGTCCTCGATTTTCAGCCCCTTGTATTTCCCGGTAAGTGCCGTCATTTTTCCTTCTTCATCTATGCTCATTTCAAGAGGGAGTTTATATTTGAAAACCCAGTTGAGGTCCTCTTTGTCGCCTAAGGTACATATCATGACGAGCCCAGAGCCAAACTCAGGGTCGACAGCCTCGTCTTCAACGATTTTTACTTCCTTGTTCACCGTGGGGACTTTCACGGTCTGACCCACAAGCCATGCTGCTCGTTCGTCAGTAGGATGAACCGCGACAATTTGACACGCAGCAAGCATTTCAGGCCGCGTGGTCGCAATCTCGATGTACACCCCGTGTGTATCTTTGCCTATGCCATGGAATTTTAGCAGGTGTTCTTCCGGTGATTTAGTAAAATAGAATTTTATCGTATTGAGTTTTGTCGTCCGGTCACTATACACAACCTCTGCATCTGCCATCGCGGTCATGCAGCGGGGGCACCAGTTCACGGGGAACTCGCCTTTGTAGATATGCCCTTTGTTGAAGAGTTCGATAAACGAGATTTGCGTGATTCTGCGATAGTACTCCGCATCGGTCTGATAATAAATCGAGGGGTCCATGCTTTCCCCAAGTCTAATGAACTGGTTTGTCATAGTTGCGATATTCTTCTGCGCAAACTCAGAGCACAGCTTGGTGAATTCATGGCGGTCGATATCCTTCCGGGTGATGTTGAGTTGTCGTTCGACTCTTTCTTCGATTGGGATGCCGTTGACATCAAAACATAACGGAAAAAACACGTTGTATCCTTGCATGCGTTTGTATCGAGCAGCAAAATCAATATGCGTGTAATGCACCGCATGACCAGCGTGAAGGGGTCCTGAAGCGTACCGTGGTGGAACATCGATACTGTAGGGTTTTTTTGAGCTAGCAAAATCGAAATGGTAGATCTTCATTTCTTGCCATTTCTTCTGCCATTTTTCTTCCAAAGTTTTCTGATCGTAATCTGTCATAGCGGCTTCCTCATAGGGGGCAGGTTTACAACGCACAGTAGATTTTTCTTTATAAACATTGCTTTTGATTTTGTTGCTGAAATCTTGTCTTTTATATCCTCATGCAATAATTTTATAATAACCTTATCTATTACCGTTACCGGATGCGAAATCACTCTACAACGGAGGGAGCATTTTGCCCGAAGCAATCGCCTATGAATTAGCTAAAAAACAAAAAGAAATCTCAGTTGCGGAATTCTTCGAACGCAATAAACATATCCTGGGTTTTGGGAACCCGACACGAGCACTCATCACCAGTGTGAAAGAAGGTGTCGATAACGCACTTGATGCCTGTGAGGAATCAGGGATCCTTCCAGACATCTCTGTCGAAGTAAGGAATTTGAATGATGAAGAATGCGTTATTATCATAGAAGATAACGGTCCTGGTATTATCAAACAGCAGATACCTCATATTTTCGCCCGGTTGCTTTATGGGTCGCGGTTTCATGCGGTTCGACAGAGCAGAGGCCAACAAGGGATTGGCATCTCTGCTGTCGTTTTATACGGACAGTTGACCACAGGAAAACATGCGAAAATCATATCAAAGATTCAAGAAAATCAGCCTGCAGTGTCAGTCGAGCTTGCGATTGATACGAATAAGAACCGCGGTGAGGTGCAACATCAAGAAATCATGCATTGGGATAAACCATCAGGCACACGGGTTGAGATTTGTTTGAAAGCGGACTACAAACGAGGAAAACGGTTTGTCTATGATTATCTTCAGTCCACTTCGATTGTGAATCCTCATGCTCGTATTGTATATAAGGAGACGGACGGAACCGAGCATGTTTTTGAGCGGACCGCTGAGGTTCTCCCGAAGAAAAGCGAGGAAATCAAACCACATCCGTATGGGGTGGAGCTGGGGACATTAATAAAAATGTCAAAAGAGACGAACGCAAGAAAATTAGCCTCATTCTTAAAAAATGAATTTAGCAGCATGGGGGACCGGACGGCAAATGCGGTCTGTGATGAGGCAAAACTTGACAGAAATCTCAATCCATCAGACATGACACGTGAACAGTTCTTTGAGCTGCATCAAGCGTTCAAACGGGTGAAGATCATGACTCCGCCAACGGAATGTCTTTCCCCAATTGGTGAGACTCTTATTCGTCGGAGTTTGAAAAGCGAGACGCAGGAGATCTCCCCTGAATTTATTTTTACAGCTTCGAGACCAGCTTCGGTCTATTCAGGAAACCCGTTTCAGGTGGAAGTAGGGATTGTCTATGGGGGGAATCTCCCCAAGGAGAAGGCCGTGAAGATTTTACGGTTCGCGAATCGAATCCCTTTGTTATTTCAGCAGGGTGATTGCGCGGTCACCACCGCGATTTCATCGATTGACTGGCGTCGGTATGGTCTTGATCAACCCTCAGGAACAGGGATCCCCATTGGTCCTGCTATCTTTCTGACACATGTTGCATCCACTCAGATCCCCTATACCTCGGAAAGTAAAGAAGCGATCGCTGATATCGAGGAAATTGAAAATGAAATTAAACTCGCGTTTCGTGAGGTCGCACGAAAAGTCCAGATGCATATCAATAAAAAAGTCCGACGGGTGAAAACAAGAGAGAAATTTGATTTGATAACGAAGATTTTACCAGAGATTGCCAAGAAGTCCGCAAATATGCTTAATAAACCGATCCCGTCCCTTGATAAAGTGATTACCAGGATCATGGATGTGGTCTGGATTGAGGACGTAGTTGAGTATGAAAAAGTCCGGGGGAAACCGGTGCAGACAAAACTTGGTACCAAGGATCCGAAGACTCAAACTGAATCAGGTGGATGGATAGCGAAAAGTACGATTATGGTGGTGAACTATAAAAGCAAGCCGCAGAAGTTCAATTTATACGCTCTTTTTCCAAAGAACGCCGTGGTTGGTGAGGTAAAACCAAAGCCGACGAAAGTCACTGATAGTTATATTAAATGGAGTTTAGAGAGTATTAACCCAACCAACAAGGTCGATATCTTTTTTGAGCTTGCTGGTCTGAACAAAGGCGATTTTGATGAGAACGATTTGTATATCCAGAACATAAACCCAACGTATGTGATTGGGGCAGATAAATGGGAAGGTGAATAAGAGTATGGCACGTGATTATTCAGGAGTCATTAAAAAGATTGATTCAATCGCTGCGAAAGTCTATGACGATCTAGAAAAAGCTGAAATCCCCGCGTTGCAGCTGTCGACGCGAACAAAAGCAAACATACGATTTGATGAGACGTTAAATGTATGGAAATATGGGAAAAATAAAACAGAGCGGACCGCCAGCTCCCTTGACGGCGCGTACATGCTGTTGCGTACAATGTACCTGGTTGATTTCATTAAAGATATGATAAAAGAGAAAAAGTCATCGACATTAAGAGAAACCTATTACATCTCAGAGGGATGGAACCTTGCGAAGTTCAGCAGTCAGAATGAATCGGATCTGCTCGCAGAGGACCTTGAGGTCATCACTGGTTGTATGCGTGAGGATTTTAAGCTACGACCGGAGGAGGATGGCGCACGTGTCATCGGAAATCTTGTCGTGGAGGAAATAACCAGGAATAATACGAAGAAGAAGATCCATTGCCAGGATGATGTCGGTGACGCGGGGTACGGGATCCCCTACAATGTCGAAAAGGAAAAACTCTCCTTTAAAGAAGTTGACGCTGATTTTATTGTCGCTATTGAAACCGGTGGTATGTTTGATAGGCTTGTCGAGAATGGGTTTG
Source organism: Thermoplasmatota archaeon (assembly GCA_035527635.1). Taxonomy (GTDB): domain Archaea; phylum Thermoplasmatota; class E2; order DHVEG-1; family DHVEG-1; genus SM1-50. The sequence goes on from DATLAF010000162.1 coordinate 5,378, forward strand.
ATACGGATTCCCGCGCGATTTTAGTTCATTTGAAAGGTCAACCTGCGCGGTCGACTCGTCGGTTCATTAAACGTCTGAACGAGGAAAAGAAACTACCGGTTCTTGTTTTTACCGATTGTGATCCCTGGAGTTTTCGTATTTACGGAAGTGTTGCGTATGGTGCTATTAAAACAGCACATATCTCTGAGTATCTGGCGACACCAGCAGCACAGTACCTTGGTGTGACGCCATCAGATATTGAAAATTATAAGCTCCCGACCGATACGTTGACGAATGAAGATGTCGCCGCGTTGAAAAGTGAGCTGGATGATCCACGTTTCCAGGATCAATTCTGGAAGCATGAAATCAAACTGCAACTGAAACTTGGGAAGAAATCAGAGCAGCAGGCGCTTGCAAAATATGGGCTTGATTATGTGACCGATACCTATCTTCCTGAGAAACTTACGGAAATGGGGATGTTGAAAAAGTAATCTCCTTATTGTTTTTGTCCCCAGAGGTCATTTGGGGGGATCATCTGGTATCGGAGATTTAACACTCGGCTTTCATCGATGACGATGAAGGTCTTGCTGAAAATACCACCTTTCGCATCAAGAGGGATAGTGAAGCTATGGACGTGTTTTCCTTGCAGAAACATAGATTGTTTTTGTTTCTCGGGTTGGAGTTGTTTTTTTCGTAAAAGGGTATACTGAAGGAGGAGAATTACTTCAAGAGCGATGATCACGCTGATGAGAGCGATAGCGGACAGAATCCATTGTTCTAAGCTCAGGGCAGCCCATTTATTGCCAAGCTGGAGCAAATAGGTACCAATGATAATAAAAGCAATCCAGAGAGAATAGATTATGGTAAACAAAAAAAAGAGTTTTGATGCTTTCAGCAATCTTCGTTTAAATTTATCTTCGTCCCAGATAGGTTCTGTTGTAACCATTTTCTTTCCTACCGGTCCCCTTATGGCTCATAGTCTTTAAAACTTTTTGTTTTTATAATAATTATAGAGAGGGGGATTAAAGATTTGATGTTTTGAAGTCTTTAATTTTTCATTCAGCTCCCTCCTCTCTGACCACACATCTAAGTGTTCATTTCCTGGAAGTCCAGCCTCTATGACTTCCAGTTCACAGGCTAGATGAAGTATGTCACATTCGTTAATTGATCAAACACACCATTCTGCACCCGTATGAGTGCAGCAAAAACGAGCGCAAGCATGGACAACCCAACGCGCAGAACAAACCCTTTCCATCCACGACGACCAGGATGATCATCAAGGATTGTCGTGGTTTTCACCCTTCCGAAAAAACCCTCCATATGGCTACTGCGTTCATTGCATTTCTCATCATACCCTTCTGGATTTTCTTCTCTTTCAGCCATCCGTTGGTTTCGATACAGAGCACCTACGATCTCAACGTCGCCTTTCTTGTAGAGGTATCGAAGCATAAACTCCAGGTCTGCGCCGGGAATGAAATCCTCCTCAAGATGGTACTTCTGGTACCACTGTTTAATTATCCCAGACGTACCATCCTCGTTATACACCCAATGTTTCGGTATCTTATAATACAAAGAAACTCGATGATGTTCACTCTGCGCAATGTTTTCATATGTCGCATATTTGTCATCAACAATGCGTTCTTTCTCCTGGATGCCAAGAGAAGCAAGATGCTCCTGAGACGGAACCAGATTCTTTCCTTCATCTGCCGTGATATCCATCGGCAGATAATCAAGAGGTATCTCACGCTCCGCATCAATGATCGCATCCAGTTTATACCCAAACTCCTTGTAATACCCACTGTATTTTGCCTCAGGATCATGTTTCAACGCACGAATGTCAGTGGCATCCTGTAATGTTCGCGCTCCCAAGTGGATGCCTTGCTCTTTAAGAAGAACAACAAGTTGTTGGACAACCCTGTGGAATACCACAGGAAACAACTTGATACCGATACGTTCGTAGATAAACTCCCGAAGCAGCTCATAACTAGGTTTTTTAAAAAAACCTAGTTTCCGATAGTCTTCATCTGAGAGACTCAGATACGCCTGTCTGAGGTTTTTCTTCCGCGAGATCGTCAGATAGGCGAAGAATCTGAATCGTGGTATAAACCGATCTGCAATCGCATGAAAACGGGGGTATTGTGGTTTGAGCAACTCCAGCAATGATGTTGGATCAAACCATTTGACGACATCCACTGTTTTCATTGGATGTTCTTCTGTTGGATCAATAAATTTTTCTTCAATTTCTTGAAGAAGACTATCGAGTTTTTGTCGGTCTTCAGTACTCAGTTGCCTTTCAAAATTTTCCCAATATTTTTCTACTTGTTGTTCTATTTCATATTCAGGCATTTCCCATCCTTTTTCCTGCCCATGTTTGACCCATGGGCATAAATGGAAAAAGGAAATGCCTTTTTTTCATTCATTAACGATTTAGGTGAATAATCTGCTTGTTTTAAATATCAGAACCTGAAATCTTTAATCCCCAGAGAGTACATTTATATATGTTGATATCTTATTATTACATGAAAAAAGGGGGAGACCACGAAACGAGATAGGATGGTAAAGTTAGCAGCATACTATGTAATTTTTGTGGTAGGGGTAGGATGTTGTTCCTGTTCATCAGCACTATCGAAGGACCCTTCTGTTTCAATGAACAATGTACAGACGTTGTATGTTGGCGGGTCTGGTCCAGGGAATTATAGCAGGATTCAGGATGCAGTGGATAACGCTTCCGATGGTGATACGGTGTTTGTGTATGACGACTCGGCACCGTATTATGAAAGTATTGCTATTCGTATCTCGATCCATCTTATTGGGGAAAATCGAAATACAACAAGTATCGAGGGAGGGAACCATGCGATCTCAATTTTTGTCAATGGGGTAACGGTCAGTGGGTTCCGGATTAGTAATGTCGGTGATTTTTGGAACTGTTGTGGTTTTTATGTGACCTCACAAGGGAATAATATTTCTCATAATAATGTTATCAATAATCTTCGGATGAACGGTGTTTTTCTTGATGGTGCATCGTATAACACGATTTGGGGGAACTTGATTGAAAACAACAATTTTCATGGGATTCGACTGGAGTTCACCTCCCATAATGTGATTGTAAATAATGTGATAGTGAATAATCGAGGGTATGGGATTTATCTCTGGGAATCACCGGAGAATATTCTTATTGGAAACACAGTGAAGCAGAGTTTTTTTGGCGGGATTACTCTTGGAGACAATAGCGGCAATAATACGATCTTTCATAATAACTTTATCGATAATCCTGAAAACGCACATGATGCAACAGGTAACAACTGGGATAATGGTTCAAGTGGTAATTATTGGTCTGATTATACCGGTTCGGATAGTGATGGTGATGGTATCGGCGATAGCCCCTATTCGATCCCGGGGAATGTAAGTCAAGATAGGTATCCATTGATGGCACCATATGAATCTCAAACACCAGATGTCGAGATCACGATCACTAGCAGGGTTGGCTTGACTATCTCCGTTAAAAATAAGGGTACAGAGGATGTGTTAGATGTTGATTGGAATTCTTATCTGAGTGGTGGATTGTTACTTCTGCCTTCAGAACGTGCCAATCATGGGACGTTGATGTTCCTTGCTGCTGGCCAGGAACTAGTGATCCAAAAGGTAAACCTCCTTTTTGGATTTGGTATCATAGAAGTCAACGTGACCGTTGGAAAAACGTCAGAGTCGTTGCGAGGATTGCTGCTTCTGTTCGTGTTTGTTCCTCTTTCGTCGTAAGAAGCCTACCGGAGAACAACTTTCAAAGATACCTTTGAAAAATTTTTCAAAACATTTATAACCAGGGAGTGACACATATATACATGCTAGTAAAAATCTAGCGTTAATGAGGTGAACATCGCGGAGATAAAAATTGTGGGGGCGGTTACTGATGAAAATACGCTCGAAGAAATTGAAAATATTGCAAAAGTCTTTGCCTATGAGCAAAGAATGAAAGATTATACACCTCTTTTGCATATACCGTATCAAGAAAAAAAGGTAAAAATCGTCGACGAGAAAAAGATTGGGGAGAACAATAAATATAATAAGACTATTCAACCACGCATCCTTGTAAAGGGATTGTGTTGAACCCCTTTATTTTCTTTATACGACTACCACAGAGAAGTCTTTATTTCGTCTTCATGTCTTTTTCAAATTTTCTTCGAGTATTTGTTTAATTGAAAAAGTTTAAATTCAATTAAGCTTTTCTTCCAGGCAAAGAGGTATACAATGGTTGAATTTGAGACACTGAAAGCAGAAGAAGTAAAATTTGGAAAAAATAATTTCATCGAAGTTGCACGGAAGAAAGCTGTCGGTGAATCGATTTCGAAAGAATTCGTCGCTATTTCCCGCGGATTCTATCTTTCCGATGGGTCAAAGAAATGGAAATCATCTATCACGCTGCCCGATGAAGAGGATAAAAGAAAACAAATTGCATCGTTAATTAACGACCTATAGATCATCAATAGAATTACAGCAACTCACCGGTAAAAAAAAATTAACGTCTTTGAGTTGCTTATTTTCTTTTTTCTAACACTTTATCATTTATTTGTATTTGATGAAATATTCCTCGTTTTCCCAAAGAGAGCTATCAGGTTTTTTCCTAAAATAATAAATGTGTTTTGGTTTGACGATATGTCGTTGAACAGGAAGCGGTTTTATTCGTCGCACTTTTTGTGGGTGCTCAAAGAAATGGGGTAGTTTCTTTGTGATGAATATGGTAACAATGTACTTCGCACAAACTAACGCAAGCAGAACCTCTAAGCAAAGCAACCCTGCCCCAACTCCCCATCCAGCAGATAAGAATTTCTGAGAAATGTTGTGTTGCTGGTAGTAAGAATTCAATCCCATCATTGTGACAAGTGCGATAGCTAAGTAAATGAAATACATAAGGTCAAGAGTGAGCGGAATTGATTTTTCACCACGCTTCGCGATTCCGTAGAGTTCGTAGAGATGAAGTAACAGTAAAAAAAACGCAGATGGGCCGATAAGTAGGGAGAACATATATAAGGTTACATCTAAGTCAGAAAGAATAGCCCCGTAGAGTAAATAGGATAATGTTTGGAAGACAACAACAAAAAGACCAGCGAGTACCAGAGCGTCTATGCAGTGTTGTATTTGTATTTCTTTAATGTATTGTTGTGTATCTTGGAGTTGTTGAGTTTTCTTTTCAAAATCTCCTTTAAGTTGTTGGAATTGATTCTCATCCATCTACCCATCGCCTCGAATGTCTCGTCCATAGATGTAATCAATTCAGTAGTATAAAAATATTCAAGGTAGGAGATTCTATTCAAGAAGGTTGCTATGAAACCTCGGAAGCAGTGTGATGTATTTTTTGTTAACGTTGGAGTAATCACATTGAAAAATATAGGAGGAAAAATTGTTTGTCTCTTGTGTTTTGAAAAAACATAGTTTTATAAATAAGATTCTCCTTTGAACCAGTTAGTGTGATATGTAGGGGACGTTATATGAAGAAATCGTTCGTTGCGTTTGGCTTCTGTCTTTTATTGACCTGTATGCCCATCGGATGGAGTGATTGTGGTTGCACGTTACCAGCTGACATTAATGAACCAACATCATCTAGACAACCATGGATTTCTGACGCCGAGGTTATCCTCTTGCAAGAACAAGGGCGTACGGAAGGATGGACGTTTACGGTTGGAGAAAACCCTGCAACGGAGCGTTCCTTCTTAGAACTCTGTGGCCTTGTTGAACCAGAGAACTGGTGGGTCGATGCTTCATTTGACCCGTGTATTCCGACCAGTACATTACCGTCTCATTTCGACTGGCGTGAGCTTGGAGGCTGTACGCCAGTGAAGAATCAGGGTGGATGCGGGAGCTGCTGGGCGTTTGGAACAATCGCGCCGCTCGAATGTAATGTTCTCATAAAAGATCATATAGAGGTTGATCTCTCAGAACAGTGGCTTGTCAGCTGCAACACAAACGGTTGGGGATGTAATGGTGGATGGTGGGCTCATGATTACTTTCAATGGAAGATGGACCGGTGTAATGGGACTGGTGCCGTATTGGAAAAAGAATTCCCCTATAAAGCAAAAGACCTTCCCTGTGATGGCCCCTATCACCACTCGTATATGATTGATTCCTGGCGTTTCATTGGACTGCCCCAGGGCATTGCCCCTACTGAAGCGATTAAACAAGCAATTATGACGTATGGTCCTGTATCCGTTGCTTGTGCCGTCACCGAGGCCTTCGGGGCTTACACGGGAGGGGTTCTTTAATGAAAATGACCCACATGCGCAGATCAACCATGCAGTTGCATTGGTAGGGTGGGATGATAACCAGGGAACAAACGGAGTCTGGTTCCTGCGGAACTCCTGGGGCCCTGAGTGGGGCGAGGCAGGGTATATGCGTATTGAATATGGTGTTTGTAAGGTCGGTTATGCTGCTTGTTATGTGAAGTATCCGGTGAAAACGAAGGTTGATATCACCGGCGGGTTGCTTGGGGTGGCAGTCGGGTTTCGAAATGTGGGGAACACAGTTACGACTGACATCAAATGGAATATCATCATGAAAGGTGGAATCTTTGAGGCTATTAACATCTCTTTAGAAGGAACAATCGATTCATTAGAACCAGGTGCAGCGGTATTTGAAAGAATCCCACGACTTGGATTCGGACCTTTAAGCATTTCCGTAACCGCGAGCCCAGAAAACGCAGGGAAAACAGCAAAACATGCTGAGGGGTTCTTATGTGGGTTGTTATTAATTCTACAACAAAATCAATAAATACCTTCTCGTGTTTCTACAGATATATTTTTAAACTCTTGCGGGAATATTCTTTGCGCACGGGGTTGGCATGAAGAAAGAAAATTGCCCTTTCTGTGGACATCGATGGATTCGAAAATCATCAGAGTCGATGATAGAATGTCCGAATTGTCGAACAGAGTATTTCATCCATCCCCAACATGAAGAAACAGAAGATGAAGAAATCTTAGAGGACGAAGAAAGCATTGTTGATGAATTCGCTGAGAGGAAACTTTAGGAGCTCTAATTATTTGTTTTCCGATCACGGGATGCACTAAAGTTCATCAACCTTAAAAACAGGATGTAGATACCGAGTTTATAGCTGACCTCCTCTTTGAAGAAAGCTCATTGGTGTTGACCGGGATTTTTATCACCTTTATTTCTAATTTCCTTTATACGATTAATGCACATGGGTTTGTCGCTCGCGGGAAGTATCGAAAAAAGGAGGAAGCAATCCTTATCTTTCTTGGTGCGACCGTCTTGTTAGGGCTTGTGACACCCCTTATTCATGAAGTGTCAAAACTGACTATTATATTTGTACCTATTCCATCTATTTTTGGTATAGTGCTCCTTGGAACTAATTTTGTTCTCCATTATAGTATACCAAGTTGGAAGCAGACCTCAACCAAATCACTTCTTATCTATCTGCTTGGGACATTTTTGGTTGTCATAGGGTTTCTTATTGGTTATTATTCTTCATAAAAAAGAATCGTGTGTAAATTTTATCCGTTCTTTTGTATAAATTTTTTTCAGTTATACAGATGACATTCTAATATAAAAAATTAATAGTATAATTTATATACTATGTCTTATATAATAATATATATGGATATTAAAAACGAGGTGTACTCATGGATCCACTCTTCCAATTTATATTAGGATTAAGTCTTGCGATCGTTCTGCATGAACTCACACATCTGCTTACCATGATCTATTATAAGATACCCTTTAAAGCGATTGTATTGACCAAGTATTCTGCGGTTGGGTTTCTTGTTGACAACGAATCGTACGTAGCAGATAACAAAAAATTAGCGTTCCTGTACTTTTCACCACTCGTCTGGTGCTTTTTGTATTTCATTAACCCAGGTGAACCATTTTTCCTGATGTTCCCTATCGTTAATATCTTTGGCGGCATGGGAGATTTCTATAGTTTCTTTAAACTTATCATCATCCCACCCGATAAAAGAATCGAGCTAGCCAACAGGAGCGATGAGAAGGTTCTGAAAAGAATCATCTGGAGAAAGGACATCTCACCAAAAAGCCGGTTCATGAATGAAAGATAAGGAATTTTTTTATATTTTTTTTTCTGGTAATTTAAAAGATAAAAAATAAAAAAAACATATATCCGATTATATGAATATTGTAAAATATTACCAGTTTCTATACGTGACTACGTATGTACCTTTTAGACCCTCAATAAAATGTTTTGTAGAGGACTTAGTAAATAAGTACATTCCATATAACTACAATAGATCTTTTTTAAAAAAAAAATATTGAAAAGAAAGGTTTAAATGAATGAGAGAGATAGGAAACCTCAAGGGGTTATCAAATGAAGAAAATTATTACAATTATCGCGTTAGTATTACTTGTTTTACCGGTTGGTTTTGGTAATAGTACCGATACCGTTATGATGAAAAATTCACTACAAAATCTTAAGATAATCCCAGCGACATACACGCCGAATGCTTTTCCGCATTTCAAGACAACCTACATGGTTCCTATGCGTGATGGGGTTATGCTTGCCACGGATGTCTACCGACCGATTTTCCGACCATCTCCCCATGGGACGATTTTCCTGAAAACACCCTATAATAAAGATGCTTTACAGATTGTTGGTCTCATTGGTATCTTATATGGTTGGCCGACCGTCATCCAGGACATGCGTGGACGGTTCGCTTCAGGCGGCATTGATACCGTTTTTAAAAACGAAAGTACAGATGGTGCTGATACTCTTGCCTGGATCGCGAATCAAACATGGTCAAATGGGAAAATAGCGACGATCGGTCCTTCTGCATTGGGCATTACCCAATACTGTATGGCTGCTGCGAACCCTCCGAACCTCGCCTGTCAATATATTCTCGTGGCGTCACCGAACTTGTACAAACACGCGGTGTTTCAGGGCGGAGAGTTCAGAAAGAACCTGGTAGAAAGATGGCTAAACGGACAGCAGAGTAATTATATATTACAGGAAATTTTAGACAACGAAAACTTCACGCTGGGATACTGGGGAAACGTCACACTTGATGACAACTGGGAGGACGTGAACGTACCTGCCATCCACGTTGGTGGCTGGTACGATATTTTCACCCAAGGAACCATTGAAGCGTACATCGGGTATCAGCATTATTCTGGACCTGGAGCACAAGGGAAATCAAAACTAGTTATAGGCCCTTGGACACATACCGGTTTTTTCAGCCGCACCCAAGGTGAACTGACCTATCCGCGGGATTCCCTTGATAGGTTTTCCCTTCGGATGTTTCAGGACATGATCCGGTTGTACGCAATGAATCGTACCGATGATTTTTCAGACTGGCCAACGGTTTCCTATTATGTGATGGGTGATGTTGATACACCTGGTGCAGCGGGGAACGAATGGAGATACGCAGATGATTGGCCGATCCCTTTCACTGATGCTCAATGGTATTTCCACAGCGGCGGACTGTTAAACATGGATCTATCTGCATTTGATGATCCCCTTCTGATTGTATACGATCCGACAGACCCGGTACCAACGATTGGAGGGAAAAATCTTTTTTCCCCCTCAGGCCCCTATGATCAATCTCTAGTAGAGAATCGTTCTGATGTGCTTGTTTTCACCAGCCCAGTGTTAGAACATCCATATGAAGCAACAGGTCCGGTGAAAGCACGGTTGTTTGTTTCATCTGACTGTCCTGACACTGATTTCACCGTAAAACTCACTGACGTGTACCCTGATGGACGCTCGATGTTTATTACGGATGGGATCCTGCGGATGCGAAACAGAAACGGGCAGGACCACTGGGAATTCATGGAACCCGGGACCATCTATGAAGTCCTGGTTGACCTCTGGAGCACCTCCTATATTTGGAATACCGGTCATCGTATTCGTGTGGAGGTTTCCTCATCGAACTATCCGCGTTTTCTGAACAATCCAAATACCGCTGATAGGATTGGCAAGAATACCACCTACGACATCGCTCATAATGTTTTGTATATCGATTCAACTCAGCCCTCCTGTATAATCCTTCCAGAACCAAGCCTTAATTTAACGAAAAAGGTCGTACTAATAAATGATTGGTCTCCGATAAGAAATAGAATTTGTAATACGTTGTTTTCTTTGATTCCCTGAGTTTCGCACTTGAATAAAAGTTAAGTGCCTTCAGCAGTTTGTATTTTATTGGCGACAAAATGCAAACAACACTGAAGACACCAGACCACATAAAGCCAAACCAAAATAAGACCTTTCCGATTGGAACCATACAAAC
>DATLAF010000163.1:0-10703 GCA_035527635.1 Thermoplasmatota archaeon
GGTAGCTATGTAGGCAATCAGAAAATCTGAAAGAAAAACAAGAAAAGATAGGTAAAAATACTGACGAGAACGGTGATTTCAAGCTGTTTTCAGTCATGAAAACAGCAAAGACCATATAGAAGCAGGTTATTCAAAGTCCTCGATTGTTTCATTCGGTGTTTCAGGTGGTTTTTCATGGATAAGTAGTTTACAGCAGCAAAATATCACTGACTTTAGCTCGTTTTGGACGGAATTTGGTACCCTTATTGGAGGATGCATCGTCGCTCTTGTGGTCGCATGGATACTACTTATTTTAGGGACCCTCTACCTGAGAAAAAGCTATAATAGCATAGCAGAGTATACGAAAGTTGACTTATTCAAAACAACAGGACTGGTGTATTTCATTGGTGCGATTACTCTCATCGTCATCATTGGAATTTTTATTATAATTGTGGCAAAAATATTAGAAATCGTCGCGTTCTTCTCACTGCCCGAGAACCTTTCGACAGCAACAGAAACTCCTAAAACAGTAACAGAACCTCCTAATACAACCACACCATAATTCGAAGGGATATTCCCTTTCATTTTTTTTCATTCAATTATTTCTGAATAGGATCTCAGAAAACTTTTCAACAAATTCTTCACTGAGAAATAATGGTTCTGAACTTTCTTGTGTCATTCCTTCACCTTTTTTGGATGCTGGGGAGGAAAGGCAATACAGATAGGGGGAATAATATGAACAAACCACACCTTTCCTCTCTTCTCACTCCTTCTCAATTATGGTAATGGATGGAAAGGAAAATTTTGAGGGATAGTATCTATGAATAGGAAACACCTTTCCGCCATTTCCTAGAGAATAAAACTTCAAGGAATATTTATAACTTACTATAACTTTTTAGAACATTTGTAACAATAATTATCAATTTTCTTCCCAAATATCGAGGATCCTGCTCTTTAGATTTATAATTTTTTTTATAAAATTTCTTATCAGATAAAAATGATATAAGGGTGGGGCACTTATTTCATTCCAATTATTTTTTATCGTATGGGATATCTTCCCAGACAATGCCAATGTATATCATCTATTTTATGGTTTAATATCCAATAAAAAAATAGAAGGAAAATAAATTATTTAATCCCAAAAACAAAGAACAGCAACAGCGATACATTTACAATTTTATTCATAGCTGTTTCCTCGTTGCACACCACGGAGATGGTGATTTGCTTTTTACCAAACCCGAACACCAAAACTTTTATTGGTGCTTGTCCGCCTGCAGGAATTGTAGCAACCAAACCATTTTTTAACGCAGGGAAGACAATCCCATTTTCAAATGTGATGTTCCAGGAGACATCCGTCGCAGGAGCATCACCCGTGTTAAGAATTGTAACCGTGATACCAAACCCACCTTGTATTTTGATATCAAGTTCCGGTGCAATGATTCCTATTCCAAAAGGATCTGACCAGTTGCTCTCTGCACCATGCTTATCTTTTGCCTTCACTTTGATCATAAAAGAACCTTTGCTCGTCCATGTATGCTGTTGTATTTGCGTCACTCCAGACGGGAATGGCCCTATCCACCCACTTGTTGTAGTGTCCCCCCAATCGATGTAATAGTAAAGTGTATCATCGGTTTGATCTGATGAAGTGAAAAAAAACTCGTAGGACATTCCTGGTCTCCCAGATACGGGACCGTCTACTGTCGGAATCTCCGGAGACGTGTTTGGTACTTCAATAAATACCTCTGTGTCATCTGTTGCGATATGACCAAGATTATCTGTAACAGAGAGTGTGACCGTATACTCACCTAGAGCGGTATACGTATGCGTTGGATGTTGCTGTATTGATGTCGCACCATCACCAAAATCCCAATACCAGGAGAAACCTGCTTGCCCACCATACACCGAGCCTATAAAATCAACCGACGTATTGATAATACCATGGTAGGGACCATTTGCATCAGCAAGGAATTGAATATCACCGAAGGAATACAGTATTCCATCACCAGAACCAACAAACACTTTCCCCGCAGCAAGAGCTGGTGATGACCTCGTTTGAAACTGTGTGTTAAAATTATAATCCCATATTTTGGCTCCTGTGTACGCGTTCAAACATACAAGATAACTCGTAAACCCGCAACAGGGATCCGTATCAAAATACACTTTGCCATCAGCAACAGCAGGTGATGATGAAACACTCCCACTTATCTGATAACTCCATGCAAATCCACCAGTGTCTTTGTTCAGACAAAGTAACCTCCCATCGTTTGTCCCGATATAGACCGAGTCGTATGCAACTGCCGGTGATGAATGGATTTCACTAAAAGCACTATAATTCCAGAGGAGACTCCCATCATCTGCATCTAAACAATACACGTTACCGTCATTGGAACCATAGTAGATCTTTCCCTCATTGAGGTTTGGGGAAGAATATATCCCACCCGTTGTCGTAAATGTCCAAATAATTGCTCCTGTCGTACTATTGAGACAGAGAAAATTTCCATTCGTAACACCAACATAGACTTTACCGTCTACCACCGCTGCGGACGACACGATGACGCTATTGGTTTGATACCCCCATATAAGACTTCCATCAGTTGAGTCTAAACAATACAGCGAACCATCACTCGAGCCAAAAAAAACTTTGCCATCGACAACAGTAGGAGAGGTATCAATAATGAAATCTGTTTTAAAGCTCCACAGGAAAGAACCATTAATCGCATTCAGACAATAAAGATTCGTGTTCTGTGAACCAAAATAGACTTTCCCGTCTGCGACTGCTGGTGAGGAAGTAATCTCTGAATTTGTTGAATAATTCCATAAGATGGTTCCGCTATCCATCTCAAAACAGTACAGGTTCCAGTCCCACGACCCCACATAGACGCGTCCATGAGAGACAGCAGGTGATGATGAAATGATAAAATTTGTCTGATATGACCAAAGCAAATGATTATCATTTCTCGTTGTTGTCGTAGAAACACCGCTATGTGCTTCATCATGGCGAAACATCGGCCACCAATCATTCCCTCTTGGGTTATTGAAAAAGTGATCAGGTGATTGAATCAAATTGGTTGAATCATTACGATCTGCAACAGATGTAATTATCGGTAAACTTACAAGAAATACTACTAAACAAAACGATCCATATTTTTTCCAGATACTTCTATTGATCATGATACGTCCCTCGATAAGATTCTTTGAACCCCTACTAGAAATAAGCATCGACCCCCTATATAACCTTAACGATTGTTAATAATTTGTTTGTATCGATATCAATCCCGCTAACATTACAGTATCTCTCACAACATCCAGATTCATTCCAACCCAAAAAAAACCGGTCAACAAATCGGGCATATAGCAATTCAATGGCAAAAAAAATACTAGGATTTTCACTACGCTACCAATATCAAGCGGGTATGCAGAAGACCCTTGACTGGTACAAAGAAAAAAACCTGCTCTAAAATCAACATCAAGAAAAAAAGAAGGGATAACGCAGGCTCAATTTTATTTTAAGCTCGTGGAAATAAAGAATTGGATCCCTTATTTTATCGCAAATACAACAGCAGCAGAGGCTGAGACCTGGATTTTCCCTCACCCAAAAAAAAAACATCCCTGTTGTAACGGTCTCTCAGGGCGCCTAACGCAAGATGGTCAATGGTTCCTGTCACGGTTTTATTAATACGTCCGAGAATACCACCGTGAACCTCAATCGTTCACTTAACGTTCACAGTATCAGCAGTCCCCGCATTAGAAATGACGAACGATGCACCCTGACCACCGGGTATTTCGATTTCAATATTTGTGACCCCGAAATCCTCAACGAATTTAATTTGGGCTAATCACATTAATTGCAAAGCCTAAGAAAAAAGATTTTTCATTCGAAGAATATAGCATTAAACCAGAATACCCTCTGAATACAACACCATCGGTGAGGTTTTCATTCACTATTCCTTTCAGACCAACGGAACGAAGTTCAACTTCATATCCCAGGATCATCACATAGTTGGATACCCGAAAAGGATTCAAATTCCAAACACGAAGTCCTAGCTCCACTAACATGTTTGCTAACTCCTGTTGGCCAAGAAGTGATACGAAAAACGCTGGAAGCAACCCAAATAACAGCAAAAGACCAAAAGGAAGAATCACGGGGCTAGGATAATAATCAGGGATTTTTGTAGCAGTAGCAGATAACAAACACAACGCATTCTTTAAATTCGGAGTCACATCTTCATAATCTCTTTTATTCCCTCCCCTATAACTATCAATTTCAGTTTGAGAAAGCATCTTGGACTGCTGGGAGGATCCCCTTACCAATCGTTGTGCCTGCTCAACACTCATCCCCTGAGGCAACAACCCATAGTTGTGTATCTCTACAACGGCTTCGTTGAAGAGAGAAACTGCTTCATCCCGGTTCATTGTCATATTTAACCGAGCCCTCAAATCAACAAGATATCGCTCCAAATCCTGATACTGCTGTTTGGAGAGAGATACCATATATCTACCAAATCCTCCCATTCCATAAACTTGTACCGATACCTCAATTACCATATCCCCTGCTGAAACCTTGACAACGCTACTGTTACCACCTGGTGCGACCGCTATTCCGATACACAAAAGAATAACCACCATCGCTCCGCATTTCTGCAGGATCTTACATCCATGCATAGGAAGTATCCCATATGAAACGAATAGATAGATTGTATTTATTTCTTTTCAATAAATAAAATAAGACAGAAAATACACACAAAAAAAATCAATAGATACAATGCTCCCCATCACCACTCAATCTTTTTCAACAGAAATCTATTTAAAAGAATAAAGGAATTTCAAGACGCACAAAAGACGAGGAACGAAGGTTTCAAAGTTCAGTCTTTGTAACATTTTGTTTTAACTCTTTTGTAAAAAACTCCGAAATACGTAAGGAGGAACAACTCTCATGAAAGGAACAATAAAATGGTATAATGTACGTAAGGGCTATGGATTTATCCTTGGCGAAGATGGAAAAGATATATTTCTTCATCGATCATCTGTACCAGATGACATGCGTCTCAACGAAGGCGATAAAGTTGAGTATGAAGTTGAAGACAGCGACAGAGGACCAAAAGCAGTCAATATAAAGAAAGGTTAGAAAATAGTGTACTCTTCCAAGTCACAAATTTTTTTACAGTTCTTTCTTTTCACCTATCAAAAAACGTTTTCCTAAGCAACAGATACAAAAACCATCTCTCATTTTTTTTTATTTTTTGCTCACATCTTTATTTTTGGCAAAGCAAACATCACACATGGAATCCCCTTCAGGAACGCTCTTCCCGCACAGACGACAGGTTCCATAACGTACATGTCTAAATCCAACAACAATCTCATGATGCTTCGTAATCCAATGGAACATGAGTTTATCTCGATGAATCCGATGTTTCATATATCAATTCCTGCCTAAAGCAAAGACAGTTCGTATTCCTTATAAAATGTTTCGCTTCTCCAACCCCCTCTTCAATCGAAGGAAAAATAAACAACATAACGGATTCCTCCCCCATGAACGCATTTATAACCGGTGGTGCTGGGTTCATCGGAAGTCATCTCGTCGACTCACTTCTCAAAAACGGTCATTCGGTCACCGTCTACGATAACCTCAGCTCAGGGGATAAAAAATTCATACAACACCATTCCCATCAAGAGAATTTCAAATTTACCCACGCTGATTTACTTGATCTCAAAGCGGTAAAAAAAGAAATACAGGGCCATGGCGTCGTCTTTCATCTTGCTGCAAATCCACATGTACGACTTGGGGAAACACAAACAGACCTTGATCTCAACCAAGGCATTGTTGCGACCTACAACGTCCTTGAAGCGATGCGACAGAACAACATAAAAAAAATCGTGTTCTCCTCAAGCTCTGTCGTCTACGGGGAAACAACAGAACCCTCCCTACCTGAGACCTATGGACCAACACTTCCCATCTCACTTTATGGTGCGGGAAAACTTGGGGCAGAAGGACTCATCAGCGCATTCTGCGGTACCTTCGATTTCCAAGCATGGATCTATCGATTCGCCAACGTCGTCGGTGCACGAGGCACCCATGGTGTCATCGTTGATTTCATCCAGAAACTTAGGAAAAATCCCTCTGAACTCGAAATCCTCGGTAATGGAAAACAATGCAAACCCTATCTCTACGTCAGCGACTGCGTCGATGGCATCCTCTTCGGATTAACCCATGCTAATGAAAAAATGAATCTCTTCAACCTCAGCTGCGACACCACCACCACCGTGACACGCATCGCAGAAATGGTGACAGAAGAAATGGGGCTTAAAAACGTCTCGTTCAAATACACCGGAGGAATACGCGGATGGAAAGGAGACGTCCCCCGATTCCAGCTTGACGCAAGAAAAATAAATACACTCGGTTGGAAAGCGACCCTTACCTCAGATGAAGCGGTCCGGAAAGCAATCAGAGACGTGCTTCACGCCAACCTTTAAAAGAACCAGAAAGTTTTCTATGTTCGACTATGAAGCTCTCCATCATTGGAACTGGATATGTAGGACTTGTCACTGGTGCTTGTTTTGCAAAACTAGGGCACAACGTGACCTGTGTTGATATCGACCCTGAGAAAATACAGAAGATCAACAATAGTGTTCCACCGATTTACGAAGAAGGGTTAGATAGCCTTCTCTCCCAGAATAAAGAAAAAATCTCGGCAACGACCGACTACACAAGCGCCCTCCTGCACACTGATATAACATTTCTTTGCGTCGGTACACCATCTACGAAAAACGGTTCCATCGATTTATCGTATCTCAAAGAAGCAACAAAACAGATAGCAACAACCCTGAAGAACAAAAAAACCTGGCATCTCATCGTTGTGAAAAGCACCGTGCTTCCAGGAACCACACAAAACGTCATCTTACCTCTTCTCGAACAATACTCCGGGAAAAAAGTTGGTCAAGACATCGGACTTGCGATGAACCCTGAGTTCCTCAAAGAAGGTGTCGCAATCCAAGATTTTCTTCAACCAGACCGTATCGTCATCGGATTTTACGACGACCGAAGCAGAAACACCCTCCGAGAACTCTATAAGGACGTCTCCTGCCCCCTTGTTGAAACATCATTATCCGCAGCAGAGATGATTAAATACGCAAGCAACACGTTCCTTGCGACAAAAATATCTTTCATTAATGAAATCGGAAACCTCTGTAAAAAACTCGGGATAGACGCCTATGAGGTCGCTACAGGTATGGGCCTAGATACCAGAATCGGCAGGCCGTTCCTTGACTCAGGAATAGGCTGGGGTGGCTCCTGTTTTCCTAAAGACGTTAACGCACTCATCGCCTGGGCAAAAGACATCAAAGAACCAACCAGGATCATTGAAAGCACCAACGCTGTCAACACAGACCAACCACTCCGACTCGTAAAAATCCTTAGGAAACACATCCCGCAATTAAAAGGAAAAACCATTGGTATTCTTGGACTAGCATTTAAACCAAACACCGACGACATCAGAGACAGCAGGGCAATACCCATCGTCGAAGAACTACTCAGAGATGGAGCACATATCAAAGCATACGACCCTCAGGCAATGGAAAATTTCAAGAAACTCTACCCAACCATCGAATACGCTCCCTCAGCTTCAGATGTTCTTTCCGCTGATGCTATTCTCATCACCACAAAATGGAAGGAATTCACCACCTTACCATACCAAGGGAAAATCATCATCGATGGAAGAAGAATAGAACAAGCAAAAAACGCAAAGATCTACGAAGGAGTATGTTGGTAACATGCACATAAATAAAGCAGTAATCCCCGCAGCAGGCCTTGGGACCAGGTTTCTCCCGGTCACAAAATCCATGCCAAAGGAAATGCTCCCCATCATCGACACACCAGCGATTCACTATGTCGTCAAAGAAGCGGTAGACGCAGGCTTAGACGACATCATTATCATCACCGGACGAGGAAAACGAGCGATCGAGGATTATTTTGACGAATCACCAGAGATGGAGATGCATCTGGTAAAACACAAAAAAGACGATCTCTTAAGAACAATCCGAGAAATCTCTTCAATGGTCAACGTCCATTACATCAGACAGAAAGAACCGAAAGGATTACCCGATGCTATCCTTGCCGCGGAAAAACACATCGGTGACGAACCCTTCGCCGTCCTTTTAGGTGATGATATTATCATTTCTGATACACCCTGCACCAGACAACTCATCGATGTCTATGCCACGCACCACTCTTCTATCATCGCAGTCCAAGACGTCCCACGAGAAAAAATCAACAGATACGGAGCGGTGAAAGCAACCAAAATAACCCCTGCTGATACAGAACTGTATCAGGTTGAACACATCGTGGAAAAACCCAAAATCGAAGACGCGCCTTCAACACTGGCCGCAATCGGACGATACGTGTTCACCCCTGAGATCTTTGACGCGATGAAACACACCAAACCTGGGGTAAATAATGAACTGCAAATTGCAGACTCCATTAATCTTCTCTGTGAAACTCAAAAGGTGTACGCCTGCGCATTCGAAGGAAAACGCTATGACATCGGTGACAAACTCGGCTACATCCAGGCAATCATCGATTTCGCGCTGAAAAACGATGAACTAAAAGACGGGGTTTCAGCATATATACAAAGTCTGAACAAATAAGAACCCGGTGACGACAATCCTGTTACTGATGCACAAATTTTTTAACATGATCAACGACGGACTGACGCTGCTCAGTTGTTAACTCTGGGTAGATAGGAATGGAAATGATCTCTGATGCAAGCTGCTCGGAAACAGGGAACTGACCTTTGTTAAAACCCAACGAAGCATACGCCGGCTGTAGATGCAACGGGATCGGATAATGAATCCCACATTCGATCCCCTGCTGTTTCAGATATTCCATCAACGAATCACGATGCTTTACGCGTACCACATACATGTAATATACATGCTTTGCTCCCTTTGCTTCCGTGATTCTTCCAACATCTGAAGGCAAGTTCTTATCATAAAAACGTGCATGGTCCCTGCGTAAATCAGTCCATGATGACAAATGAGTCAGCTTCACATCCAATATCGCCGCCTGTAAAGCATCAAGCCGATAGTTATACCCTTCAATCATATGCTCATACTTTGAGGTCCGCCCATGGTTAACGAAGAGACGTAGTTTCTCTGCAAGTTCATCAAAATTTGTGACAACTGCTCCGCCATCACCATAACACCCAAGGTTCTTCGCAGGGAAAAAACTAAAACAAGCGACATCACCATAAAACCCTGGTTGATGACCATTCCACTCCGCAGCATGTGCTTGCGCAGCATCCTCAATTACGAATAAATCGTGTTTTACTGCTATCTCCCTGATCCGTTGCATATCAGGCATCTGCCCATACAAATCCACGATAATAAGTGCCTTTGCCTTCTTAGTAATAGCCTTCTCTAACGCATCAATATCAATAAGGCCAGTCTGTGGTGAAACATCAACAAACTTAATTGTGCCACCAACATAGGAGATACACTCCGTTGTCGCAATAAACGTATTAGGGACCGTGAGAACCTCATCACCTTTTTTTATTCCAGCAGCTAGTAACGCAAGATGGAGTGCCGCAGTGCCATTCGCGCACCCGATACCGTGCTTCACTTGGCAGAACCTGGCGAAATTCTCCTCGAATTTTTTCACATAGGGACCCATGATAAACGAGCTACTGTCCAACACATCCTGGATAGCATTATCAATCTCTTTTTTTATAGAACGATAATTCGCTTTCAAATCCACCAGCGGAATATTCATCGCATACCACTCCTACAGTGACCGGAGCTTCCGAGCCGGGTTCCCGGCGTACACCCCAGGCTCCTTGATATCCTTAGTAACCACAGACCCAGCACCAATCACCACATTATCAGTTATTGTCACTGGTAGGATCGTCGCATTCGTCCCAATAGAAACGTAACTACCGACCCTCGTCGATCTCCACAACGACCGATTCCCACCTGCTGGCTTACCTAAGGAAAACAAATCATTGACAAACTTCACCCCATGAGAGATGAAACAGAAATCACCAATCGAAACAAGCTCACAGATAAACGCATGAGACTGAATACGACAATTCTTACCAATCTTCACATTCCGCTGGATCTCCACAAACGGACCAATGAAACAATCATCGCCGATTTCACATTCATAGAGGTTCACCGGCTCAACAACCGTGACATTCTTCCCAAACATCACATCCTTTATCTGCACCTTTTTAATCGTCGGTTTATTACTCATGAATCCTCCTTCAAAGCCGGTATCCTTTTGAGGCGGCCTTATAGATTCTTTCAATAATCTGCACAGTCTTTAACCCATCTAACAAATCTGTCGCAATACTTCCCCCGTGGACGAGCACATCAATCACATTCTGATAGACTTTATCATGATTCGACATGGACCCTTTATACAAACCATAGGTATTCGGGGGGCTCCCGGGTTCCAAGCCTGTAATCTCATACCCATCAATAGACTGATACTCTAAAAGATTCAGATATTGACCACCAACTTTCACGGTCCCTTTCTCCCCAAATAATGTAATGGACCCTTCCATGTTCCTCCCAAAACTATCAATCGTAAAATTAATCGTCCCCAGCGCACCATTCGCAAACTTCAACACCACCACACCCGTATCTTCAAACTCTACGACATCCTTATGCAAATAGTTATCTGTAAACGCCCGCACATCATCGACATCACCAACAAACCAATACATCAAATC
>DATLAF010000164.1:0-7281 GCA_035527635.1 Thermoplasmatota archaeon
GTGTACTTTGTTGCTTTCACTAAGAGTTTCGCATAATACGTCCCTGGTTTACAGGTCTTATACGTGATATTGTACACAATGACGAGATCAGGGTTCCCGTACCCGTAGCCATAACCAAACCCATGATGGAACCTGGTCACGTTATATCCTGCCCGCTCATCGTATCCATAATAGTCGCCTCTGCACTGACGCGGGAGAGCAGACGTGTCAGTCACATTCACAACTGTGAATGCTCCTGGGGGATTCTCAGACATCTCCTTCCCCATGATTGTAAAGCGTACCCATGCGACCCGATGATCAGTCGTACTATTGAAAATTTCAAAGGTGAGAAAATTCACTGGGATTGTCTCAGCAGCACGTATCGTCAGTTTGACGTTCTGAAAGGACATCGTCGTCCCCGCGTTGACAGAAAAATCAGGGGGATCCCGTCCGATACCTTCACCGCAGTACCAGAGGGAAGTAAGACCAAAAAGACGAGGATTACTAATGACAATGCAACACCAACACTTACTCCTTTCCTCCACCCATCTTTCTTCATTCTCCTACCACATCCTTAATAAGAAATAAACTCAATAATAAAATGAATCCCCCAAGGTTATATAATATTTATGCAATACCAATACTCTTTAGACGTTTTCAATAGTATATGATGCTAAGAATGAGTTTGTTAATAAGTATCGGAAGGTAATTGTCACTGTCCCTCTAAGAACAGGAATGGGATCAGTTTGTAAATAGATTGTATCCCCTGCATTAACTATTCCGGTTTTTGTAATATAGGTAAAACTGGTTGCATTACTAATTGTAATATTGATATTCTCCCAATATGTGTCGATATCTGCTACTGCTACCCTGAGTGCCTTTTCTGTAGCAGATGGCGTAAAGGAAATAACCGGTGTTTCTGTTTTTGATTCACCAATCATACCCGTAAAATACATATACGAAACTGAACCCATTGCTACAGTGATCGCAACCATGATGATAACCCCCATGACTGCTGACACTGCGTTTTGGTTTAGGATTCTTTTCTGCATTTTATTATCCCCTCTCCATTCGTATATTTTTTTTATTTAATTCGTTAATACTGCATATATTAGGTATTTTGAAAGATTGAAAAAATAAAAAATAAAAGAAAGAAGATGTTAGGTGATTAGACGTTAACTGTCCAGGTACCGAGTAATGAGTTTGTTGGCTCGTATCTTAATGTCACTTGAACATTACCTAAACTGGTACCAGGCAAATAAATGTAGTCACCAGCTGTTACTGTAACTGTAGCATCAATGGGGTACGTGTGATTACCTTCATCAAAGATTCCACCACCGGACCAAATATGCCAACCACTAGCAGATGGATTTATTGTAACGATTATATCGTCCCATTTTATGTCTGCATCTGCAGTTGCAACTGTTATTTTATTCGATGTAGAGTCTGTCGTACAAGCAACATTTGGTGTCTGATTCTTTGTCCCACCGATCATTCCACTGACATAGACATACACGGTTGCGGCAATGGCGACTGTTATGGCAACCATTAAAATGACACCAATAACAGCGGAAACTGCGCGGTCATCTGCTTCTATAAATTTTCTATTTGCTTTCATTTTACCCATTCTCTCCTAGCTTTTTTCAAAGCTGTTTTTTATTGGAAGATACATATGATACTTGGTATAAAAACTTTTTGAAACACAGATGCGTCATGAACCACCTCCCTACCTTTCATCTGTTGTCTTTCAAATCGTTTTTAATTTTTATCTCTCCAAACCAAGTATGCTCATGCATACCAATTCTTAGCACCTGTTTTCCTAATCACCCTATATAAATTCTCGTAGGAAGAATGCGCAAACCGTCAAATCACAATACGATAAAACAACACACACCACCGCAGCTAAAAAATAAAAAAAATCAATAAAAAAGTAACAAAACCCTTCACCACAACGTTCATCATCCCTGTTCTACATAGCACAACAAACGACAAACAACAGACAGACTGATTCATCAGCAAGCAACGAAACGTTTATTAGAAATTAGTTATTTACATATTTGAGAACAATTTGGGATGCAAACGATAGAAAATACTTCGCGTAGGGCGTAGACCACGCAGAAAAAGGGATGGGACCCACATGATCTACCAACAAAAAAATAAGAGAGGGATGTACAACACACAAATACTTCTTCTACCAATTATTGACGTACTCTTCGTAAAAAAACCGATTCCGATAAAATCATCAGAAGAAAATACACTAGATTTTCATCTTGACATGATTAAAAAAATAGATGCTCTTTTACAAAAACATGATACGGAAACACCCATCGACGAACCAACTCCTATGAAGACGGCATCCACCGTACCTCAACAAGTCCCGATCGAAGTCCGACCATCACTAGAAAGAAGACCCGGACATATCGAACCCGAATTTCCGCACATGCAAGAAATATCCTTCCCGAAAAGCGGAATCCTCCCTGAAGAATTCAAAACAGATTCCTCCCTTGATATAGAACCAGAATTCAAATTCATCACCAGTTTTGATTCAATAGAGAACACCCAGCACATCAGACCACAGCATCATGAACGCATCGAAATCATTGACCTGAGTAAGTTCATAATCGACGATATCACCTCGCATCTCGACCAGCCCATCACCATCGCTGATTTTCATACCCAACAGAAGCTTCAAATAAAAAAACAAGCAAAAGACCACATGCAGCATTTCACGATCCAAGATCCACAATTACTAAATCAAAAAGAATCTCAGGAAGTTTTCCTGAGCGCAGGGAAACAAAACGAGGAAATCGAAAAGAAAAAACAAATCTATTACCACACCAACTCAGAAAACAAAAAAAATAATTTCAAACAAGGCTATTTCCCAGAGAACTTTGAAGAACGTTTACAGATGCTCCAGAAAAAACTACAACAAGAACAAAAACAAGAAAATTCACAAAAACAACACGAAAAAGAGAAACAGCAAAAACAAGAATCAAACGGAAACCTAAAAAAACAACTTGAAAAAGAGGAACAACAAAGACGAAAATTAGAGCAAAAACGAATAAAACAACTCGAAAAAGTAGAACAGAAAAAACACAAACTTGAGGAGAAAATAAAAATACAAGTTGAAAGAGAAAAGGAGAAATTCTTAAAACATGAATCACAAAAAGTAGAATCAAAAGAAAAAAATTTGAACGAGGAAAAAAAAGAACCGAAAGAAAAGGAGCCTCCCGTCTCTTTAGCCTTTACGAAAAAACAACTCAGGGAACAACGAGGGCTTGAGCGCCTTGCAGCACGACAAGCAATATTTGAGGAGCGCCTTAAAATAAAGAAAGAAAAAAGATTGCTTAAAGAACAGAAGAAACACCTTGAACTCAAAAGATCGGATTCAATCGAGAAATATACGCCAGAGCCAATGGAACTTGATTCAGATATTAAAAAAATACTTCAAATCACAGATGAACTCCTCGGGGAATTACCTGAGGAGATCATAAACCGATTCATGCGGTCAGATGAGTATGATCTCTATGAAAACATCATCAATAAATATAAGATTCGGTGAAATCTATGAGCTGGCTTGAAAAAACACAAAAAAAAGCCCATGATGAAGAATCATCGATTATCTCCCTGAAAAAGAACGTAGCATCGCCAAAAGACGCCCAGGGGGGATCGGCCGTTACCGAAACAATTTTACAAACCGCTGAAACCATCCAAATCCCCAAACCGGAACCGCCAAAACCACAACGTATTCGGAACATCCTTGGTAATGGTGGTCGTAATAAAACAAACTCGAAACAAGCAGTAGCTAAGACAGTGAATAAATCATTGATGAAACCGCCACAAAAAAAGACAGAGACAGAGGCAGAGACTGAGATTGATAAGGTTATCCAGAAAAGCTCAAAGCATATCGACGTGTTAGAAAAACAAACAGGGTTCGGATGGAAAAAACAAGGATCAAAACGTATTATCTATGATCGAGTACGTCATGATACCAGATACGAAGTCAACGAGCCGAAAGTCAGCGACCAAGAGGAGCAGACCATAAAGGAGCTCGCTTACCTGTTCAAGATGGTCGCAGATATCGATACTTACGGCATGCCGCAAAAAGATAAAGAAAAATTCCTAGAAAACACCCTTGAGCGGATAATTATTGATAATCAGATCGTGTTCGAGGAAGACTCAAGGGATGTGATCTTTTATCATATTTTCCGGGATTTCCTTGGGTTCGGACGCATCGATATCCTCATGCATGATGAGGGTATCGAGGATATCTCCTGTGACGGTCCCGATACTCCTATCTTCATTCACCACCGGAAATACGAGGCGATTGAGACGAACATCTTCTTCGATTCAGCGGAAGAACTCGACTCGTTTCTCATGAGACTTTGTCAGATATCAGGAAAACAGATCTCGATTTTTTCACCGATTGTCGACGGGAAACTTCCGGACGGTTCACGTTTACAGGCGACCCTTGCACGCACTGTCACAAACGGATCAACGTTTACGATCCGGAAATTCAAAGAAATACCACTCACTCCCATTGATTTGATTGATTCAAACTCGATGTCCACGGAGATGGCTGCCTATTTCTGGATGGCAATCGAAGATGGTGCCTCCATCCTGTTCAGTGGGGGGACTGCGAGCGGTAAAACAACTGCGCTCAATGCACTTATGTTATTTATACCAACATCGCATAAAATCATTTCTATCGAGGATACCCGAGAGGTGAGTATTCCACATAGGAACTGGATCGCAGGCACGACTAGGCAAGGATTCGCTGCAAGCGATGAGAACAAGACCGGCAAGGACATTGACATGTTCGACCTTATCCGTGCCGCATTGCGGCAACGACCGCGTGTCATCATTGTTGGTGAGGTCCGAGGAAAAGAAGCTTACAGCCTGTTCCAGGCGATGGCGACCGGTCACACTGCGTATGCGACCGTGCATGCAAGCTCAATCCATACCCTTATTCAGCGTCTTGAAAACCCACCCATCGAACTACCACGAGCGCTTTTAACCTCCTTGGATGTCATTGTGTTTCAAAACGCAGTCGATATCGGAGGAAACATGGTCCGGCGTATGACCAGCGTCTCCGAAATCATCAAACTTGATCCGGACACGAATCAGTTAATATTTATGGCACCGTACACGTGGGTCTCAAAGACAGACGACCGATTTGAAAGCTCAGGTTCTAGTAAAATCCTAACCCGCATCAAACAGCAGCACGATTGGAATGATGAGCAACTCCAGCAGGAGCTTAATAATAAGATTTTGGTCCTTGAATGGATGCGTAAGCAAAATGTACGCAGTTACACAAAATTCGGACGTATTATTGCAGAGTACAAGAAATTCCCTGAAAAAATCCTTAGCATTGCAAAGAGGGGCCTCGAAAAATGAAATCGACAAAATATACACGATTTTGTCGACATATGTTTGCAAATCTTTTTGATAAGTTAAACATTGGTGAGACAAATCGAAACAACATTCTCGAGAAAGCAAACATCCTTATGGTCAAAAAGGAATATTATTCCATGGTCCTGATGAATATATTCCTCGGATTTATCTTCTCATTTTCTTCCACACTGATTCTGTACCTCATTCTCCCAAACGAAATCACTTTCCTGCTTACGGTAGTTCTCACCATACTTGTTCCTGTCTCTATTTTGTTTGCGTACCTGCGACTCCCTTCATCAAAAGCTAAAGCAAGGGAGAAAAATATCGATCGTCATCTTCCTTATGTCGCGAATTTCGTTAACACTATGTCGGTTGCAGGGATTTCACCATCAGAGATCTTCGGCACCCTCGCCGGAATTAAATTATACGGAGAGGTGCAAAAAGAAGCGAAAAAAATAACCACAGAAATCGAGCTGATGGGTCTCGATGCGATCACCGCACTGAAACAAGCGATTAGAATCTCTCCTTCAAGGAAATTCAAGGATTTCCTGCAGGGAATCGTGGAAGTCCTCCAGTCAGGTAGCGCTCTTGCCCCCTACTTCGAGCGATGCGTGGATCAATATATGTTCGATGATTTAAACGAACGAAAAAAGGGTCTTGATTCACTCGCTATAATGGCAGAAAGCTTTGTCACAACCGTCATCGCCTTCCCCCTGTTTCTCGTCATCATACTAACTGTCATGGGACTTACCAGCGGCGGAATCCAATTTGATTTTCTATATATTATCTCACTGTTTATCCTTCCACTTGCATATATGGGATTTTATGTGATGATGAAATCAGGGATGGGTGAGGCTGTATAAAACGAGTAAGTATTGTTAAAAAATACGATGTCGATCGAAGATATGGACGAGATAAAATTAATGATATCCTCATCGCAGCATCCATCGCCATCGCAACGATATTCTTCGTACTTGGGTTCTTTGCTCTCATCGGGTCACCATTGATCTTGCAAGATATTCTTCTCCCCATTGATTACCTCGTGTTAGGCACACTAGGAGCCATTGGACCAATTGGGTTCTATGCACAGAAAAAAGAAAAACAGAAACGAGAAATCATTGATAAACTCCCTGATTTCCTCCGAGATATCGCGAATTCATCAGCATCAGGGATGAATATTTTTGACTCTATGCGATCCGCCTCTGAAGGGGATTATGGGGGGCTGACCATGGAACTTAAAATGATGGTCGCACAACTTTCCTGGGGTATCTCCATCGACGAGGCGCTGACGAACTTCGGCAAACGTATCAACGACAAAGAAGTCAAACGGCTCGCAATAACAATCAACAAGGCCCTTGAGATCGGGGGAAACACCGCTTCGGTGTTCAATGCTGCGGCTAAAGAACTTAATCAGATCAGACGTGTAGAACAACAGCGCAGGAATGAGATGTCGATGTACAGCATTGTGATCTTAATTAGTTTCTTTGTGTTCCTCGCAGTAATTTTGATTATTAACGGGACCATCTTCCAGGCAATCTATGACCTGCAAGGGAAGATGGCTGGGAAAGCCATCGGGAACATCCAAATCTCAGATATTAACCCCCTCGAGGTGAAAACGATGTTCTTTTCATTTTTATTCGTACAAAGCCTCGGTGGTGGCCTCCTTGGTGGATTTATGATGGAGGGAAAAATCATTGGAGGGATTAGGCAGGCATTCATCCTAATCCTTATCTCATTTATCACTTTTAGAATCCTCTTTTAAAATGTCACATCTGATAAAATATCACAAAACCATTAACTAGACCAAGATAACAAAAAAAGTACATATACGTAGGAGAGAAAACAGGTAGTTATGGTACTAAGTGCATTGAACTTGATGTGGAGGGGAGATAATTAATGAAAAATCCA
>DATLAF010000165.1:0-3058 GCA_035527635.1 Thermoplasmatota archaeon
TATCTGTTCACAGTTGTGTACACATATAAACATACACTAAAAAAATGGTTTTGTCAACAAAAATCGTACAAAAAGTGAAAATAATTTCAGGACACTATAACTATATATGTAAAAAAAAGCCCAAATCCAAAGACCTGGGCTATTCGATAGAGAGGTTTGTGGTTTTCTACATTATTGCAATTCCGTTGTGTATTGCTGTGTGGGATTGGCGGGTTATGCCGGTTGAGGGCAAACTCCATGTCACAGTTAAAAACGGCCTCCATGCTGGGACCAAACTTTCTTGTGAGGATAACCTCACAAGATTATTTATAGCGTCACTTCTTATTAAAAACCACCCAAGGTTTGTAGCATCACCCAACACCCATTGTCGTGCCATTTCTGTGAAATCAAACAAATATTTAGTCCCGGCAGCGTCAACCATATTGCCAGTCGTAATCGGCCCTGCAGAGCCATAATCAGAAGCCGTAACAGCGCCACCGCCTGCCCACTTGCTATTAGTTGGTGCAATTTTTGTTTCATTCCACGAAGCGCTATTTGCTGCGTCATTAATACCTGCATCTGTTTTTGTTACTCCCCAATCAGTTAAACACAAATGTCCACTTATTGAAAATTCACCCGCTGGGACAGTTGTGTTTGATCTGGTAAATGTCGCTATAGCTGATACTATTACCGCATTTGTTGGTATCATAGACAAATCAAATCTGCCTATACCGTAATCCCAACCGGCAGCAACGGTCCTTAAAAACAGTTCTTTTTCTCCACCATAGGTGTTATCTGGGGTTAAAAACCGTAAAAAATTGTCTTTGTTATTTCCAACCATTCCTACATAGTCACCGATAACTGTTACTGTTGGTGCCATAATATCAACTCCTGATATAGCTATTGTTATTTCTTCGTTTGCATTTAGTTTAGTTCCGTATATTCCAGTATCATATATCAATACACCGCTTGCGTTTGTATTGATATATGTGGTCACACTATCAACAGTGACTCGGTATATTTTGCTTGCGCTTAAACCGTAATGCTTTAGTATTACATTCATTGCACTATTAAGTGTGGTGTTATTATTTCTTATGGTATAAGTTTTTTTATTTAAATTGTATGTAACTTCTCCAGCGTCCCTAGAAACATCTGGATCATCACCACTTGATAACCATATTTCAAAATTTTTGGTTTTTAAAAACACTGGTATTGATAATGTCCCTGCATTATCTATTGATGGATTTTTATAATTCCCCGAATTAATATCAGCAAATATTATAGGTTCTGCCTGTATAGTTGGCTCTCCTGGGTCTCCTATTATTGGCAAACCGTGAGGCCATCGTTGTGCGTCAGCAGGTTCGGAAATATCTATATCCCAGTTTGTATAACTTAATGATGATATTTGTGCCTGTACTTTTGTTGTGTTAATAATTGGCGTTAGTATATCAGCCGTATCGTGATACATCCTACATCTACTATATTTCGTGTTCCTAAGAAAAAAGACCCCACCACGACAATAAAATCTGTTAGGGTATGTAATTGGATCACCCGGTGGGTATGGGACTATGCCCTC
Source organism: Thermoplasmatota archaeon (assembly GCA_035527635.1). Taxonomy (GTDB): domain Archaea; phylum Thermoplasmatota; class E2; order DHVEG-1; family DHVEG-1; genus SM1-50. Next base: position 1,556 of record DATLAF010000165.1, read on the forward strand.
TATCCAGTTTGTTAGCAAAGCTCTATTACCAGTATTCGTATACCACCAACCGTCAGGATCATTATACCCATAGTCAGACATTCCAGCAAACATACCAACAACACCAAAGAAATCAGGAAACTTCTCACACGCCATTAATGCGTTATGATACCCACCAGAATACCCAACTATATTAATATTTGTTGAGTCAATTCTTGCAGAATATACGCTTAAAACATCTTGTACAGCATCATAAATGTCATATATTTCCCTACCGTTTGCGTCTGGATTGCCACCGCCTCCGGGACGACCTCTCATGTCAGGCACTAAAACAGCGCACGAATAATTGTTAATTACACGCTCTTTTATTTCGGCAACAATAGTAGATTTATCTAACGACCAGCCATGCATAATAACATACAATGGTTTACTGGTTAAAGTATTATCATAGCTAAAATCATACAGCAATGGAGCCAAAACATCTATTGTTGAATTGTAATTTACTGATATATCGTGTACTATTGCCATAATATAAATATACTCAATATAATAAGAATTGTTTTCATTTTTTGTGATTCTTGCGCCAGTTTTTGAACGCCTCCCAAAGCGCCAGGCCACCAAGGGCAATTCCACTAATTGTTTTCTCGTCAATGTCGATGTCGTATTTCCGGCACATAGCCATTAAAATAATAGTCAGTATTCCGACACCTGCCGGTACAGCTGCCTTTTTTGCTGTTTTTGCTTTACGGTATTCTTTGAATTTTCCCATGTTTACCTCCCTAATAAATAAGAATTGTTTTCACAGTTCGCCCTTTAAATAACCTTCAATACGTGCCACTGTAGTAACTACAGTATTCACTTTAGTTTGTAGAGCATTTATATTCTCTCGACAAACTGATTGCTTAACATAACCATTTGATGCCTGACCGGCTTTAAACCCAATCCCTCTCGCTGCGAAATAGATAACCACTACTATACTTAGCAATGCTATGCTTAATGTACCATACACAACAATAGGATTGGAAATCATAATGAGAATGTCCCTGGTTTCGGTTGAATCTTATCATACATTCTTGCCCAATTAGCATACGTAAGAGAATCCCAATAATCGGGAGACCTCTTCAACTTCTTTTTAATTTCCTCTTTACTTTTAATAAATATGTTCTTGTCGTTCTTTATTTCGTATTTAATCGCACCACAGTCGGATATCAACCTGGAGTTATCAACACCACCAATTAACTTCTTTTTAAATTGATCTGCTAATAACCAGTTAGAATAAGCTCTCATATTCTTAAAGGTAAAGTTCGTCCCGGTTATTTCTTGGTCACAAGCATTACCACCTTTGAAGCTTATAATATTGTAACCTTCTTTTTCCAACTCGTCACATACGCCGGCTCCAATACCAACAGAGTCAATACAGACTCTTTCTGGGTCTATTTGTTTTTCAGCGATTAGTTGTTTCGTTTTATCAACACACTCCCAGGTTTTTGTTTTGTCAATACGAATGATCTCTTCTATGTTGTC
>DATLAF010000166.1:0-15294 GCA_035527635.1 Thermoplasmatota archaeon
TTGTACTTTAAGGCTTTTTTAATAAGAGAATCTGTTTCTTTCATATGGGTTACACCCTCGAAACTACGTATCTATCTACGATATTTAGATGTTTGCTCTTCCCATCTATAATCGTTGGAAAAAAGGTATCGTAAACCTAAAATACTACATGAACATGCTCTACTATAGTGTGATGATATGGCACAAGAGAAAAAAGGAGAAGGATTTCACTCTGGAGCCGGGTTAATCCGGTATTTCGATGCAGAGGAAAAAACCGCATTTAAAATTCCACCATGGTTTGTGGTGTTTGCAAGTATTGCGACAGCGGTCGTTGTCATCGCTGTACAGCTGTGGAAACCCCTCTAAAAAGACTACTCTTTTTTTTATTTTTGTTTTTTTAATTCCTGTATCGTTAGTTGTTTTGCTTTTTCTAAGGCCTCTGGAACTTTGTCTTTTTTTGGTCCACCGCATTGCGTGAGTTTTGGTTTTCCACCACCGCTCCCGCCAAGGATTCTGCCGATTTCTGAGGCAAATAATCGAAGGTCAATCTCAATATTGTCAGAAGCAGCTGAGACAAGTTTTTTCCCGTCATAGATGTGCACGATATAGTTTGGCTCCTTGATGATTATTCCGGCTATCGTGATCGCATCAGTGTCACATACACCGGTGATTATTCGCATGTCGGTCTCAGGTATTTGGTATGCATCATGTATCAAATGTTCAATGATATCTGTGGAAACCATTTTCTTTTGTTTCTGGGTGTTCTTCCATTCATTGAATAAATGATTACCGGCGTCAATGAGAGTAGGGACTGTTGTTTTCTCTTTCGTATCGGTCTGCTGTAAAAATCTTGACACTGTTTTTTCCAATTGATCAGCGGATACAGAAAAGATTTTTCCTGTTTCACGAAGTTGTTCTGTGATGTTCTCATGGTCTGTAATCGTATAGACTGCTGAAAGGAGCTGGGTCACTCGATGATACAGCTCGTTTTCTTCTTTTTGATAGGCATCCGCCATCTTGCCTGCTGCAAAGGTAATCCGATTGACTCCGTCCTGGATCCGTTCTGCCCGTAGGATACGGATTTTCTCGATTTCCTTGATATTGTTTAGGTGTGTTCCTCCGCAGGCTTCCACGTCGATCCCTGGGATGTTGAGCACTCGAATCAGGTTCCCTAGTGGGACACCTCCTTGGTATAGCCGGAAGCCATGTTCTCGTTCTGCATCGTTCCTCTGCATTACTTTTTTTTCCACAGGTATTGCTTGTCGTATAAACTCGTTTGCCAGTTGTTCGATTTTTGGGATTTCTTCCTCAGCTATTGGTTTGTAATGGGCAAAATCAAATCTCGCTTCTGTTACTCCTAATTGAGACCCAGCCTGCCAGATATGTTCCCCAAAGAGTTTTCGGAGTGCACCATTGACGACGTGTGTACCCGTATGATGTTTCATGAGGGTATAGCGATGGTCCCAGTCGAGTTTTCCATGGATTTTATCTCCTTTTTCTGCGGGGGATTCAAGCACATGGATGATGGAATTTGCAGATTTCTCTACGTGTAAAACCTTGTTTGGTTTCCCATTTATGATCAAGGTACCTTTGTCTGCGGGCTGTCCTCCGCCCTCAGGGTAGAATGCTGTTTTATCGAGGATTACTTCGGTTCCTCGTGAGGTGGTCTGTTTCCAGACAATTGTTGCATCGAATTCTTTGGTGTAATGATCATCGTAGTAGAGCGGGTGTGTCGGTGGTAGATCTGTTCGTTTTTCTGTTGTTTCTTCTTCTATTTTTTCATGCGAATGTAATTCTGCTATCATGGAATCAAAATTTGCTGGGATACTTACTGATACGTTTTCTTTTTGTGCTATGTTTTGAACAACATCAGGGGGCATCCCATGGGTATCATAGAGGGTTATTAACGAAGGTGGATCAATGGTTTGTTTCTCGTTTAGTATCCGTTTTATAAGTCCCTCTCCCTTTGAAAGGGTATCGGAGAATCGTTTTGTCTCAATATCTAAAATTTCACTGACTTGGTCTTTACGTTTTTTAAGCGAGGGGAATTCTTTTCCTAGGTAATCTAGCTGGTGTTCGACGAGTTGTCGTAAAGTACAATCAAGTTGTAATTTTTCTATGAATCGAAGCGATCTTCTAATTATTAGTCGTGCTAGGTATCCTGCTTTGACGTTTGAGGGGACAATCCCATCGCCAAGCATGAATGAAAGGCATTTGGTATGGTCTGCAAGTGCATAGATGCTTGCTTTATCTGACTGGTCTTTGAGTGAGTCATGAAGGAATCCAAGCATCTTTGGAACTGCGGTTTCGTAGACGGTTGGTGTTCCGGTCGTGAACCATGCGATTCGTTCCAATCCATATCCTGTATCAACGATATTGAGCGGATTTGGCGAATAGTGTTTTCCTTCAAGCAGTATCGTTCCGTGTTCATCTTCTTTCATGTTCATGAACACAAGGGTTGCTATCTCTAAACCACCAGCGAGGACTTCGACACAGGGTCCTGCGTTTCCCCCACCGATCCAGAGTTGTTCTTTGTAGTTGATTGCTTCTCGTGGGATTCCGATTTTCTCTCTGAAAAACTCGTCACAGTACGCCACAGTTTCTTCTTTCCAGTAGATCTCGTCGATGTCTTTATTAAACGCATGATGTCCCATCATCTCAAAAGTGGTGAGATGTCGACCGCTCTTTCCGACTTCTTCAAGGTCATTGAGTCGTATACAGGGCTGGGAGATGGCTAATGGGTTTGCTGGTGGAGGAACGATCCCGGAGGTCACGTGAGGTTGAAAATCTGCAATCGAGGCAATGGTAAGGTAGATATCGGAACGCCATCGGGCAACAACGGGGCAGCGTTGCCCTGTTTCAGGATAATGAAGTCGGGAATGATTATGTTTTTCAAAAAACGAAAGAAATCCTTCTCTGACTTCCGTAAGAGTTAATGGTTTTTTTGCTAGGGTATTTCCGATGAAGTTAAATTTTACACAAGGTTGATCCCCGCAGAATTCAGTGTGAGTGTCTAATGTCCAAAAATAATCACCACAGGCTTTGCATTTCTTTCTTAGATACCCATTGGTGTGAAAGAATTGTAAGTCATATTCCTTCTGCATGGATGATTCGGCCATAGGTCTTGACTGGTCTGGTATGGACAAAAGGTTTAAAGTTTTATCTTTCTACATTACATATTTCTTCTCCTATTTGAGAATCTTTATTTTAAGAAACGATATATTTATAAGGAGATAAACACTAAATCATAGTAGGGGTAATATGAAGAATGTAATTCCGAGTGTCTTAATAGTCCTGATTTTGTCAATGAGTAGTATTGGTGCTACCAGTGTAATCACTCACACGAATAATTCAGAGATAAAACAATCGACTGAAGTTACGAGCAACGGATATGGCATACAGTGGATGATGGAGTATGGGAATGATCCCAGGAGCGGGGCACGGTATCAAGGACCCCAACCGATTGGAGATAGTGATAACGACGGGAAGAATGAGCTACTCATCAGCGGAAGGGATTGTACCATCCGTGTTATGAAATGGGATGAAAACCAGCAGACCTATTCACAGGTTCGCGCACTGCATCCACCATTCTATCCGTTCGTACAATGTGATGCTGGTGGTATGGCAATCGGTGATGTGACCAATGATGGGAAAAACGAGATCGCAGCAACATGGTATACCACCATCTATCGATATATTGCCTTTAAATATTGGATGATTGGGGTAAACCCATGGATTTTTTTCCATAGTGGCGGGAGTGCTGATTGTCTCATTGGTGATTGTGACAATGATGGAAAAAATGAGCTGATCTTAAGTGGTGGCCCAGGATGGGAAAATAGTACTGTTGCTGAAATCACGGTGTTTAAATGGAACGGGCTGTTCCTTAAAAAAGTAGCAGAATGGAAGGATCCTACAGTGGATGGCTATGTGTACATGTCTGGTATTGGTGATGTCGATGACGACGGAGAAAATGAGATTGTCTGCGCTTATGCACGAAAGGTTATGGTGTTGAATTGGGATGCTCAAAATAAGGTTTTTGTTCCTACAGAGATCTATAGAACGTATCAGGGGCAAGATTCTCCGTTTGGTGTGGTCTGTAAAGACTGTGATAATGATGGGAAAGCGGAGATTCTTCTGAGTTATTATGACCCTCGGATTACGATCTTTAAATGGAACGGGACAGCGTATCCGAAACAATTCGATATCTCATGGCCTGGTGGCGACCCGGTCATTGAAGGAATCGATGTCGGTGATACTGATGACGATGGACTTAATGAGGTCTGTGCAGGAGCTGGCCTGACCCATATCTTGCAATGGAATGGGACCATATACGTTGAAGAAGCTGTGCTTCCTACGTTTGGTTGGATGGCGGTAGTCTGCATCGGTGATTGTGATAACGACGGGAAGAATGAAATCAACGCAGGGAATGTGGATATAGAATCAGGTGAGCAGTACACTGAATGGGTTTTTAAATACGGCTGGGAAACTTGATAGAACGTTGTTTTTCTTCGGTAACAGAAATCTATTAATAGATTGTCGATATATATATCGACATCCATGGTAGGTGTTCTGAGACTATGGGAGTCAAAGAATTATTAGCAGAAAAAATCGCAGGGGAAATCACGCTCAGCCCAAAACCGGGAGAGACCCTTCGTAAATGGAGAACCACGTTTCATATCGCCCAAGCAGAGCTATCAAATTTTTTAGGACTTGCCCAAAGCGTGATTAGTGATTACGAGTCAGGGAGACGGAAATCCCCAGGGATTCATTCCGTGAAAAAGATCGTCAACGCCTTTATAGAAATAGATGAAAAGAAACACGGTGGAACAATCATCCAGCAATATCAATTCATGGTAAAAACACAAGATGGGATCATCGACATCATGGAGTACCCTTACGCGATCCCCGTTGAGAAACTCATTAAAGAAATACAAGGGAAGGTAGTCACCGCCCCAACCATCAGCCTTGACCGGACCGTGAAAGGCTTTACCCTTATTGATGGGGTTGAAACCATTAAAACACTTACTGCTACGAACTATCCGAACTTGTATGGGTGGAGCACGGAACGGGCGATGATTTTTACGAAAATCCTGTACGGTCGCAGTCCGATGATCGCGATCCGGGTCCACCCGGTGAAACCTTCATTGGTGGTGTACCATCGACCAGGGGGTGTGGACCCACTTGCAGTCCAACTTGCTGAAAGGGAGAATATACCACTGGTGATAACGGAGATTCCACTTGATGACCTGCGAAAAAAATTAATTTTCCTTGGGAAGTGAAAACTAATGCCTGATCTCGTTGGGTTATGTTCCATATGCGGTAGACCAGCTGCGATGTTTACCTGTCAGCTTTGCGGACGGTTTGTTTGTGAGAGATGCTACGAGCATCGTCATTCTCTCTGCATCGAATGCAAACATTTGAACAGAAGGACAGATTCTCCAAAATTCCCCATAGACTAAAAAAGGTGATAACGAGACAGCAAGGTTTTTATACAGGGAGCATCTACTTAAATATTAGGGGATTCTATGAAGAAAATCATACCAATCATAATAGTCGGTGTTTTATTGAGTACCGCTTTTGGAGCTGTTGGTCTGCAAAATGATAACCTTGAAACAACAAACGAAAATAGTGCAGGGAAACTTGATTATACCCACACCGTTTTTGTCGAAGTAGGAACCGCCACCTGGTGTCCCTCCTGTCCAGCATCAAATACTGCCTGGCATAGTATCTATGGAACAGGAAATTACAACTTTGAATACACTGAGATGGTCATCGATAAAAATTCAGTGGCAAACACAAGAATGCAAAATGACTATAATCTTTATTGGGTCCCTACATCCTATTTCGATGGGGGGCAATTCGTCTATCCTGGAACAAGCATCGGTACCTTCCAAAACAACCTGAATTCGTGTGGATCACGAGTGGTTCCTGACCTTGAAGCTCAAATGCAGGTGCTCTGGCTTGGTTCTTCACAGATACAAGTCGATCTCAGCATTGACAACAACGATGCAGCTAGCTATAGTGGAACTCTCCGAGTTTATATTATTGAACTCCAATCAACGAGATGGAAGGATTACAATGGCAACTGGTATAACCATGCTTTTCTCGATTTTGCTTTCAATAACGCAATCAACATCCCAGCGAGCGGAACCTATACAGATAGCGCGATTTGGGATGGCGCAGCCCATGGATATTCTGGGATTACCTCGGAGAACATTCAGGTCATCCTTGCTGTGTTTAATAATCAGCCTGTGCAAGCTTATTCCGATCCCTTCCATGAAGGCACAGATCCCACATGGGCTCCCTTCTGGGCATATTACGTCGATGAAACCATCGCAGCAATGCCATCGTCAAATAGTGCGCCATACAAACCAAATCCACCCGTTGGACCGACGAATGGGATGGTAAACGTTGACTATACCTACTCAGGGAGCACCACCGATCCGAATGGTGATGACATCTACTACCTATTCGACTGGGGCGATGGTACTGACAGCGGCTGGCTTGGCCCCTATCATTCCGGTGGTACGGTCGAAGCAGACCATGCGTGGGGGTTTGGTGGAACCTATGAGGTGAAACTGAAAGCAAAAGATGATACTGTGGATGGTCCCTGGTCAGATCCTTTAACAGTTCAAATGAGCGGCCCAAGTATACTGCTGCAAAACGTGAAAGGTGGTCTGTTTAAGGTCAGTGCAGAGATTAAAAACCCAGGGTATGACGCTATATCGAATGTGAATTGGAATATCACGTTGCACAGCGGTGTATTCCTTGGTAAAAAAACATCAGGAGTGAACCTTACGATACCGGCAAACTCAAGTGTCAGTATCCAGTCAGGGTTAATCTTTGGGTTAGGATCTACGAGTATCAGGGTAGAAGCTTGGGTCCCTGATGGCCCCTCAATGACGATCCAACGAAGTGGTACGATCTTTTTCTTCTTCGTAAAGGTCATCTCCTGATGGAAACCGTTTTTCTCCATCCTTTTTTTTTATTTTTCTTTAGAAATAGTTTAAATAGGAGATTCATATTTTAAGGAGCAACATATTTATATAAGGAGTTGTTATTTAGTTATTGAAGGGGTTATAATATGAAAAAACTAATACCAATCATTTTAGTCGGTATTTTATTGAGTACCGCCTTTGGAGCTGTTGCAATACCCAGTGATGAGAAAAGCCAAGATGGTAGTAAAGCGACACATACGGTCATTGGAGAATATGGGACTGCCACATGGTGTGGATATTGTAAATATGCACATGGAGCCTTAAAAGCGCTATATAAAGGAGATTGGCATGATTTTTACTATGTCTCCTTAGTTGATGATGTAAAGACTCACGCTGCAGCAAGAGTCACCCAATTAGGTTTAACAGGGTTTCCTACGGTATTTTGGGATGGTAAGTATAGGACAAATGTCGGTGCTGGAAGCATTCCTAGTGCTATGGTGGCCTATAATTCCAGTATTATTGCTAGCGGAGCAAGGACCGTTCCAAATATTGATCTGACGATCAGCGCCACATGGCTTGGGTCTGCGACGGTGTCTATTACGGTTACTGTTACGAACAATGGAGCAAGTGCCTATTCTGGTTATTTGCGTTGTTATGTAACAGAAATTGCTTCTTCAATGGGATGGTACGACACCGGAGGTCAGCTGTACACGTTTCCATTTTTAGATTATGCATTTGACCAGAGCATTTCTGCTTCTGCTGGTGGCACATGGTCAAACACCGTGTCATGGGCTGGTGCTGCTCATAATGATGGTCATGGTCATGATTTTTCTGGTATTACGCAAGACAACACCTTTATCGTCGCTGCGGTTTTTGCCACCTCTGGCGGGTATGTCGATGAAGCAGCAGGGTACAGAGTTGGAAACAACAGAGCGCCGGGTACACCAAACACCCCCAGCCCGATCAATGGAGCCACAAACGTTCCAGTAGCCCTACAGCTAAACTGGCAGTGCACTGATCCAGACTGGTTTGACACGTTGTATTATGATGTCTACTTCGAAAAGGATGATGCAACACCAGATATCCTTGTGTCCGATGATCAGACAGCTACTTATTACATTCCAGGGACTCTTGATATGGAATCTGACTATTATTGGCAAATAGTCGTTCATGATCCTTTAGGGTTAACTGCAACTAGCCCCGTATGGCATTTTACAACTCGAGGAAACCAGCCCCCGAACACACCTAGCAACCCAAATCCTGCGAACGGATCAATAAACATACCAACAAACAAGGTTTTAAGCTGGACTGGTGGAGACCCCGATAGCGACCCCGTTAAGTACGATGTGTACTTCGGGTTAACAAACCCTCCTTCGAAAGTCACAAGCAATCAATCTGGTACCTCCTACACTCCTGCGACGATGAATGGTAATACGACGTACTACTGGAAGATCATCGCCTGGGATAACTTTGGTGCATCGACCATAGGCCCGATATGGCAGTTTACGACCTCTGCTGCAGTGAACAATCCACCGTATAATCCTGTTATCACTGGTCCACCAAAAGGAAGTCCCGGGGTAGACTACACCTATACCTTCACCGCGACCGATCCAGATGCAAACCAAATCTCCTATTATGTTGACTGGGGAGACAACACAAGCACCGGATGGCTTGGGCCATATGCATCAGGGTACTTGTTAACGGCGAATCATCAATGGGCTGAAAAAGGGACCTACATCGTCAAAGCAAAGGTAAAAGACGAACATGGCTTGGAAAGCGATTGGGCAAGCCTTTCTGTGACGATGCCTACGAAATTCGATATCACCCAGTATCCGTTCCTTCACTGGTTGTTCGAACAATTCCCCCATGCGTTCCCGCTGCTCCGCAATCTCTTCTTAGGAGCATAAAGGAAAGCATACCCCCTCTTCTTTTTTTTTTCTATATCGGTTTCACTGATTAGTCGTTTTCCGTTCGTTCTTTCGTCATATTGTTGTATCTCGTAAAAAACCGTTTTTCATCAAGATAGGGGGTCAATATAAAGGAAAAAAAAGATGATCGTAACACACTGCAATGTATCTGGATCTCAATGTGATTTTACGTCCTGAGAACATCATATATCATTCATTGCTATTGAGTAATAGTACTTTTTAGGAATCATCATTATTATACTTTGAGGTCTCTTTTCATTGTTTTCGCAAAACCCTCTTAATTTCATGTTTTCTATGGTCATGAGATAATTGATAATCTCGTTGATAGATGCAATAGTAAGTATCTAATATCTCTCCAGTTGATCTTGTGAAAAAACCTTCTCTTCGTGTATCAATACATAACATGATTTATATTTTGTAAAAATGATTTCCTCCCTTAATCAGGAATGTACGTAGAGCACGATACTTCTCCTTATAAAACAAGTTTGCAAGTAGTTCTTCAGATATCGATGCGTATGGAGGAGAAGTGAATTTGTAAGACTTACCAGGTGCATTCGGAACAGTCGAAAAGTAATAACACATTGTTTTCACTTTATGATACTCGTATCGGTAATTCTCCTCTGATTTTTTCTTGCTTTTTACTATAACTTTTTATCTCTGCCTTACTTACCTCCTTCGTTTTTCTTCAGTATCCTAGTACATCATTGGTATCTTATCTGCTAATAATGGTTTCTTTCCATAGAGAAAACATGTAGAACTGACCTGATGACATTCATCTAATAGTGATATCATTTCAAGCATGGTTCCAGAAGCATGTAAGCGGAAATGCGCGGTCTCTGGTAAAACAGTATATGCATGGAAATTAACCGATGAAGGAATCAGCATCGCTAAAGAATTAGAGCCGAAGTGAGTATCAGCACCAGCCAGCAGACGCAGCCAGCAGACACACTCCTGTTTATTTAGCAAGAGAAACCTGTTGAAATACACTTGTTGAAGCCGGGAATCAAACTTGCTGAACTCCAGCATTTTTGTAGACCAAAACTTGCTGAACTCCGGCGTTTCCGGCAGTCTCATCCAGCAAGTACAAGTTGAACCCCCAGCGTTTCATTTCAGCAAATATGAGCTGAACATCAGGATACCTCGCAGTTAATAGACAGAGTAGTGGTATCACCTTCACTTAGTAGAGAAGAATCCTAGCTCGATTCATGGCCAGGTCTATTTTTTTGACAAATGACCGGTTACTTCAATCATCGAGATAACCCTTTTCCGTCGTATCTTGTTATGTTTCAACATCTTATTTCTATCAGGGGAATATCAAGAGGAAAGACTCTGAAAGGCAATACTGTTATTTCAACACATGAACATACTGAAGAAAATAGGGTATCTGAAAGTGGTTTAAAGAAAAAAAAAGAAAAAATGGGTAGGTTAGTATCCCATGATGTTCCGTAGGATTGGGAATGCGTGCGGGAAGAGTTCAAAGAGGTGCTGCAGGAAAGCATTTAAGGAGAAATGATAATCGGTGGGTGCTACGACGTCAATGGTTGCCCATTCGCTCTGTGCACCAGCGGTGTCTGTTGTCCTTGTTTTGATAGTATAGGTCCCTTTTACATTCCACGTATGCGCCAGGGTGAACGTTTCACCGGAATGATACGGCCCAATTCCTGTGGCTGCGTTCCCATCGCCCCAGTCGATATAGTAGATGAGGTCCTGGTTTTGATCATCGGTTCCACTCAGAGTGTAGGTTTCGGCTACGCGTGGTTTTATCGAAGTCGGACCGGTGATCGTGGGTGTATCCGGTGGAGTGTTATCAGTGATAACCACGGTTATCGGATCTGAGAGAGGGCTTCCTGCGCCCCAGATATCTCGTGCCTTTACCGTGACGCTGTAGGTTCCTAGTACCGTCCAGGTATGGGATCCTGTTACCGTCTGTCCTGAGGAATACGGCCCTAGCCATCCGCTGTTGCTTCCATCATCCCAATTGAAGAGATAGTAGATTTGGTCGTTTTCAGGGTCTGATGACGAGCTGGTGTAGCTATATTCCGCGTTCCAGATTCCGTTGTTTGGACCGTTTGGTGTCGCAGGTTTCAAGGGGGATTGGCTTGGATGAGGTGTTCGTAAGGTCTGTGCTGGGTCTCCAAAGAGGAGACATCCTTGGATGATCGCCCGCCAGGTTCCATAGGAATAATCCCAGTTGATGGTTGGTGCCATCCGGTCCTTTGACCAGGCCTGTCCTTTTCCAAGCTGCCAATTGCCAAGGTCCCCGGAGTTGTTCTCTGTGTCAAAGAAATAATCCCAGAACTCCTTTTGTTGGAACGCGCTACTGGAGTTCGTACATTGGAGATTGCCCCATCCGTAGCAGGTGTTATACACAGCCGCAAACGCAAGCTCAGTATCTGAATGGAACAACATGGAGTGTAACACGCCATCATCTGAAGCAGAGAAATCACCGCAGTGACAGCCGTAATCATGGATGAAGAATGGTTTGGTGTTGGTATATTGACTTTCCCATGCAGTGCTTTGCACATCAAGAGACATCGAAGGATTCGCATGAGCGATACCAGAAATCAACGTCACTTCGTCGTTGTTGATAGCATTTTTTAACCCAGCGATCGCCGCTGATTCACTACCGCCGAGCCAGCCGCCAGGGTTTGGTGGCTCTGCGGTCCATTTCACAGAAAGGTTAAACGTATTTCCCGGGTTGACCTCATTCCAGGTCTCGAACCCATACTGGAAACCAGCCCATGTGGGAAATGGGCCATCATAGTTCGGGTCAGGACCAAGCCAGTTCGTCGTTCCTTTAATCGCACTGTAATCCTCGAAATCATCGCCTTGGCAGTTCCAACCCGTGTCCCCGCCGTAGAATGCTGCGTTGTCCAGATAGGTGTCCTGAGTACTCTGTGCATAGTACATGCTTTTGGTCATCCAGTTGGAGACATCCTGAGGGACGTCACAGGTAAGACGCCCGATAAACAGCTCAGAGTATAAATCAAAGCCACTGTCCCCTTCTTCACCCCAGAGGTTGTCGTTATCAGCGTTAAAGTTTAAATCAAGGTTGCTCCAGTAGACATCCGCATCAATGTTACTTTCATAGGCTGTTTTCATTTGCCGTGCTGGGATCGTATCAGCATCACCTGCGATAAGGACATATTCTGTTCCCCAGTCTTGGTATGCGTCTCTGCAGAACTCACGGATATGTGCCTGGGCATCGTTAAATAACGGAGTACCGTTTTGATAATCAGCGCAGGCGTCAATAGCTTGCCTGGTGACAAGGGTACCTGATATTCCATCACTTGCATGGTACGCAAGAAGACTGTCCCAGTTATACGGAAGAGAGCCACTGGTCGCCCAGTAGTCCAACCCGTTCTGGGTGGTTGTCACAATGACAAAATCGTAACTGTCCGCAGGACTACAAAGCCCTCCAGGGTATTCAAACGTCGGCAGTGGTGCTCGTTTATACAGATTTTCTATCTCGGGGTTTGATACCAGGGTTTTCACCCAGGCTGTGTCGTCTGCGTTGCTTCGGTAGAACTGGTTTGGAGCAGCATCGGCAAGCGTGATCTGGACCGTCATCTCCGGGTAATACATTAAGGATCCTTGTCGGGGGTTATATTGCAGCGGGTTCAGGTTGATGTTAAGAATACTATATCCATGGGAGTATCCAATACTAGCGTCTGAATATCGTGTGGTTGGATACGGAGCAGATGAAGAATAAATATTATTGTTCATGGTGAACTCTGGTTGTTGCGTACTGCCCAGGGGTACAGATGGTTGATACGGGAAAACCGGTTTTTTTGTTAGATCAATCGGGGATGTTGAAACGCTCCGAGGGGTTCCAGTGACCATGATCTGAGAGACTGTTTTCATTGGTGGGAGCAGGAGAGTAATTGGTTTCACCGGTATGGTTGGCTCACCTGTTTGTATGCCTATCGACAGACAGCCAGGCATGGAAAGCATCGTATAGATAGCCCCGTTGCTGTCAATTGCTTGAAGGTTTGGTTCTTTGAACTCAAAGGAATACGTCATCTCATTCGTCGGAAAGACGCTCTGGCTATTAAGAGTGAGAGATGTTCCTAGTGCTGTTACCGCAGAGGTCATGATCATTGCAATACAAATTGCGAAAACAACACTTAACCGGCCTACATTTCTATTTTTCTTTGTTCCATTCTTCATATGTACGTCCCCTATCTATTGTCTATTAATCATACTAATCGTGGCATACTATATATAGTTTTTCTCATCGGAGAAAACCTTACTCCTGAGGATGATGCGACTTCGCGGTGGAGAGAAGACTAAGGAAAAAACGATTTCTCCCATCAGAGGGGATGTTCTTTGTTTGTAGATCGTTACCATACAAAGATCAAAGGATATGGAAAACAGAGAAGAAAAAAATACTAAAAAAAAAATAAAGAGAAAGGGTGTGTATTCACCCTTTTTTGTTGCGTGTCTATTTCACTACCGGGTGTGTCAGTGGTGTTGATGTTTGGCTTGATTGGCTCGAAGCGCTGTGTGGGTTGAGGATTTCTGCTTCTGCGGTCCATCCTGCGTTGTCATAAGCGATTGCTTTGATGACGACGTTTGGAAGCGGGGCGTATTCATAGGTCCAGACGTACTCTGGTCCAGCTCCCGTCACGGTCTCTTGTAGGACTCCGTTGAAGTAGAACTCTACTTTGCCCATACCGCTCATCGCGTCGTTACAAGTTGCTGTCATGATGATATTGTATTTGTTGCCTATCTTCTCCCATGTGTAGTTCATTGCGATTATGGGGACAGTCTTGTCGATCTTGAAGGAGGGTATGGTCTTCTCAGCTTCTACGTTGCCGACCTTATCCGTCGCTCTGTATTTTACCACATGCGCTGCGTTATCCGTGGTCACTTTGAATGGCGCGCTATAGGTCTGCCAGGAGCCGCCGTTGATTTGGTATTCGATCTTGTCGACACCAGAGCTGACATCGTTGACCTCCGGATCGGTTGCAGTCAACGTTATGGTGACATCATGGATATACCAGCCGTTGAGACCATCGGGTGTTGCTGGGGAGATCGCATGGGTAGACACTGGTTTGGTTCCGTCAATACCGATACCAAGGCTCTTCATGTTGTTGCCAGGGATATCATCGTTGCCGAGTGGGAAGTTGAATTTCAACCCAAACACTCCCTCATCTAGGAAGTTGTAGCTAGCGAAGGTAAGTGTCTCTTCGTCGCCCATTGGATCAAGGTTGATGCCAGCGACATTTTCAGTGTAGACGATCGTGCCGTTCGGGTCAGCGCTGAAATCCGTTATCTCAGCATAGCAGGTCAGTCCGGTTTCAACGAACTCACCAAGGTTGTTCACAATCGATGAGATCGGTTGTGTCCCAGCTTGGAGATAGAGTTGTACTGGTGGGACTGGTGATGGTGTTCCACTGAGGTTGAAGGCACAGTCACCTGCGATATGCGGTGTAGTTGAACCCTGTTGATACATACTGAGATCTCCTTCCGGTGAACCAGCCCAGAGGATCCAGGCGTTGTCAGGTGCGGTTTGTGACTGGATAGATATCCATCCATCTGCGAGAGGAACCGCTGTTGGGAGGTCATAGGTCCATTTGTATGCAGTAAAGCCACTGTATGCACCAGTCGCTCCGAATTGTACTGGTGTGGATGCTGCAAGGTCAAATGATGCAACTTCTGTACCGGGTGCTCCGGCGTTGTCTTGGTAGAATTTCACTTGGAAGGGTAGCGTGTTTGCGTTTCCAGGAAGCCATCCAGCACTGTAGATCAAGCAGAGACCCCAGAACTCGATGTTTCCGATTGCTGCGGTCAGGCTGTCGAAGTTGTCTTGGCACAGGTAGGTGGTCGCACTTGTGCGGAATGTCCAGGTTTCAGTAGACAGGAATGGTCTCTGGTGGAATAATAGATCCCGGTTTCCTTTTGCTGGGGATACTATCGTTTTCACCCCGACATCATGGTGGTAGCTTAAGATGAGGGTATGGACCACCTGGTTGTTTGGTAGGTATCCATCTGGTGAGTTTTGTGCATCTGCTTTGACACCATATTCGATGCCACCAGAGGTGCCTATCGCAAGGTTATCAGGAGTCCAGTCAGGGTAGGTGAGCTGTAAGCTTTGTCCAGGATATAACCAAGAAGCGATTGCTGCGCTTTCATCGTATTCCGGAACAATGGTGATAACAAGGTTCCCAACAAGGATGTCATCAATGTAGGCTCCTGGGTAGAAGACCGAGGTATCTCCGCCACTGGCGAACCGGAACTTCACAGGCATTCCTTCGTAGGCTGCAAGATCAAATTCGATGTATTCCCAGAATTTTTGCACATGACCAGTCCAACACGGTACTCCTAAACCAAGTGGATTTGCGCTGTTACCAACACCGGTATAGGCACCGACTGTTGGCATCATAAGCGTCCAGGTTGTTCCACCATTCGTGGATATCTGAACGTTACATCCATCCCAGGATGCC
>DATLAF010000167.1:0-4522 GCA_035527635.1 Thermoplasmatota archaeon
CTTGATATTAGCTTCCTTCTTTAGTTTTTTGCCAAGTCTTGTTGCTTGGTCAATTCCTATTGAAGAAATGTCAGGATCAAGGGGTCTTCCTGCGGGAATTTGTTTCCCCGCTGGGTTTGTGGTATCATCGCCACGATGAGCGTGTCTTGTGATGAAAATATTCATGTCAGATTATACCAGATTTGGTTACCTCGGCTGGACTCGCACCAGCGATGCTTGGGTCAGAACCAAGAGGTTTGCTTCTAGCCTACGAGGTAAATTTACAACTTGACATTTTTTTAAAATCGTCTAACATGCAAGCAGAAATGAGGAACAAAAATGAATGAAGCAACAAAAAAGGCAAAAAAAGAACTTCTCTCTATGAGTATGACCGAACTAAAAAACATGCAAAAAATCATAGATGAAAGATTGCGTTTTGAAACAAGTATGGGAAATAAAAATACCTATGATCATCTAAATCAAATTAAAGGAGCTATTCAACGATGTATCATATTCAAAAGTAACCATCATTAACTATTAATTTGGCAAGCCTAGAAGGTGCTGCCCCTTCGTCCTGACTTTTGGAGGGTCAGTTGGACGGCTGGTCCGTAGGCTTATTTTATTTACTCAGAACGACTGCAAGTCTTGCTGCGTGTTTACCTTTTCTCAAAAGAACAAT
Organism: Thermoplasmatota archaeon; assembly: GCA_035527635.1. Lineage (GTDB taxonomy): Archaea > Thermoplasmatota > E2 > DHVEG-1 > DHVEG-1 > SM1-50. Next base: position 659 of record DATLAF010000167.1, read on the forward strand.
ATTCGTTGAAGGTAGACAAAAGTCTTTTATTAATCCATCCATTATCAGCTTTTGTTCATTAATATATAAACCACTCATAGATCTTTTGAAGTCAGACTTTGAATCGCACAAATGAGAATGAATAAAAACAGAAGAAAGAGATTCATTTTCTTCGCAGAAGATCGTGTTTCCCCAATGGTATAGAGATCTAATGTGTTTTTCAGATAGACGACTTTGACCATCCAAAACAGATTCCCATTCTTTAATGGCCTCTTCAAGAGAAATAGGATCATGAACATTCATGACTTATCTCCTAAAAATTGGTATCCCTAGGGGGATTCGGACCCCCGTTTTTGCGATGAAAACGCAATGTCCTTGACCAACTAGACGATAGGGACTTATTTTGGTATCCCCAGCGGGACTCGAACCCGCGATCTTCAGGTTGAAAACCTGACGTGTTGAACCAACTACACTATGGGGACATTTTTGGTGGGGACGGTTGGATTTTCACCTACACAGCCTTACGGAGTTTTGTACGACCGATGCAAGACTTGCTCTCCTGAAATATCCCCATACATAGGGAAGCTGTGCCGTCCCCGTATTTGGTTGTCTCGGAAGGTAACGCTCCTTCGTCCTCAGGTTCAAAGCCTGCCGCTCTACTATTGAGCTACGAGACAATTAAAACTATTCACTAATCCCGAAATTCAATCCCCAAGAAGTATTTTTACCTCTTTGGCCGATTCCAAATTGGAGATCGAATCCACTTCTCTGGCCTTCGATTACTACAGGTGGATAACTACGAACTGGAACCGATGACCAGTAACCGGGGACCCAAACTTTTGTTATTACATTTTCGTATCTTGCGGGAATTACGATATTGCGGTAATATCCTTCAGCTACCTTTACTACGACAGGGTTTCCGTTGATATCGTGTCTTGTGTCAAAAATGGGTGGAACATACTGTCTTTCAATGCGTTCCGGTTGTACCAGTATGGTTTCCGTTCTGGTTTCGTAGTAGCCAGATATGTAATACTGGCCTACAGGATAAACGGGACGAACAGGATAAACGGGATAAACTGTGTAAACCGGTCTTGGATGATGATGTACCGGTGGATGATGTTTGCTATGGTCGGCAGACCAAGCAGAAAGGCACAAAACTGAAAAAGCTAATGCCACTAAAAACTTCATTTTCTTTCTCCTTGAAGAGGAACGATTATTTGACGATTCAATTATACATCTATTCATCCCTCTTTCAAGTGTGAAAATGGTCGAGAACGCCGGGATCGCACCGGCCTATACCTGCTTCCAAAACAGGCTGGGTCACTAGCTCCATCGTTCTCGAAAGTTAGTCTTCCTTCGACTTTATATAATCTTTGCAAGTGGAAGCTTTTTTCATCATTTTTCTATATTCTTTTATATCTGTACTAAAGGAGTTAAATTTCCAATGATTTTTTAAACATTCCATACTAAAATCATATCCGGGTGTTATTTCTGAGAAACCTTTACATCCACTTTCAAGTCTGAAATTTTCACAAAACAAACAAAGTTTTGGAATCATGTTTCATCTCCTAATTAAAAATGGAGGGGAGGGGCGACTTGAACGTCCATTTCCGACAACAGGTCGGCGTCCTTCCGGTTGTTGAACGACCTCCTCTCAAAATTGGTAGTGGTGGCAGGAATTGAACCTGCATAAGGCTTTCGCCCACTGCGTATCAGGCAGTTGCCTAGACCATTAGGCTACACCACTATGACTTTGCGGAGATTAATCCGCTTATTCACCGCAAAATTGGTGGTCAGGGAGGGATTCGAACCCCCGGTGTTGACTCGTAAGAGAAACGATTTACAGTCGTTTGCCATCGCCACTCGGCCACCTGACCAAAAACATTGGCGACAAAATTTGAAGAAACTCGCTACCGGCGTCCTAGCTGCTAGACGATCAGGCAGTCACCTGAGAGGGACTTGCACCCTCGTTACCGGTTTGAATTGTAGTTCCTCCTGCATTCGCCAAATTTGTATGTGACGACAAAAATTGATGAGATCTTTTTCGCCATTGAATGTAATCCCATCTAGCATTCGTCACAATTCCATCAATTTTGGTGGGGCCATGTGGAATCGAACCACCTATCCCGATGGGCGTCGGTTTTACAGACCAACCAGCTTCCCACAGCATTAGTGACCCCAAAATTGGTCTTCCTGCGGGGACTTGCACCCCGGTTTTCAGATCGAGAATCTGATGTGCTGGCTGCTGCACTACAGGAAGATGAAGTGGTCCCTGTAGGATTCTAACCTACGTTGCCCCAATAAATGGGGAGTCCTCCATTAAACGAAGGGACCATTTTGCCATCCTTATTCAGTTGTCAAACAGCCCAAACTTTTGTCCGGATCGTGTCCGGATTTCCGACTTTGCTACTATGAACATCCCCTTCAAAACCTGTCCGGAGCATGTCCGGATAACAAAAAACCCCGAGCCTTCTTCAGGTCTCGGGGTTCTTTTCGGCGGATTTTTATCTTATGCCGTTTCGAACCCCGTTCCCGGAATATAATACCATTCCTGCGGTTCTGGTTGAACCGTAATGAATGGCTGGGCTGGGGGTTGGATCTGGCTCATTTTAACTCACACCCTTAAGGTGACCGGAAGACCCAATGTCTTCCACTGAGGTCCATCATACAATGTATACGACAGAAGTCAAGTCTGGTTCCTTCTTTTTTCTAAAATTTCTTTTGGGCCTCCTTCAACTTGTTTACCTGTCTGACCTTAACCACTGTCGTTTGACAAAGTTCCGATATGTGTTTTAATGGTGCAGAGGAGCCTGCGTTTCAGCGCAATTACCACTCAGGGAGAACAGAAATGGCTCGAATGCTTGATCCACTTGGATGTCCCGGATGCTACACGCTTCATGCGTATTGCGACCAAGAAGGATGCTATAAGGGCGAACTATATCATACTGGGTGGGCTGAGTTTAACGGTGAAAAGCGATCCGACTGCATACGCACGGCAAAAAGGCTTGGCTGGAAATTTCACGCTGATGGTACCGCGACGTGCCCGTCGTGCGTATTAAAGGCAAAGTGAGTTGTCTTGCATAGAGGGGAAACAGACCAAGATGGTTTGAGTTTGATTGGTGGAAAAATGGTTGAACTGGCTTTGCGAAAGCCGGAACTGTTCAAGGAATTCATGTAAGCTAAAGGAAACGACATGTTACCCAAACTAGACACTATCGCCTCCATGAATGGTCAAGAACTAATAGAATGTTTCATCATTGCCACCAAATGTGGAGCTTCAGGCTATATCTCAGACATTAGACTTTACTTCGACCGCTGGGTTGCTAAAGGCCTTACTACTCCTCTTGCCTTCGTACCAGATACAGAAGATGCGTGGCGAGATCCATCTTGGAGATCAAGACCGAAGTTGAAAGCACAAATAACATATGTCGATAGTAATTATGCCTGCTATATCATCAATGGGAAAACAGGTATCACCTTTGCTCACTTCATTTCCAGCATTAATGAAGGGGAAATAGGCTAATGGCTAAACGCGGACGACCTAAAGGTTCTATTGGTCCAAAAATGAAAGCCATTAAAGAGGATTTCATTGATTACGTGCATAGAACCAAACCAAACCATTCCATGGCTGTAATGGCTAAGATGTTTCGAGTCTCTGTTCCGACCATTAGTAAGTGGCTTTCTGAGGGTGGATTTCATCGTTGGTACTAGAAGGGGGGATTAATCATGAACATCCTCTCAGTGGACTGGGATTACTTCTTCCCCTGCATGGATAACTACGACTGGTGCCATAGTGAACGTTCTTTTATGTTAGATCTTATTTGGTCTACCCGTGTTGGAGCATTTGATTTGCTGACAAAGCAGAAGGCTATTGAAACTTTAGTG
>DATLAF010000168.1:0-26864 GCA_035527635.1 Thermoplasmatota archaeon
GTACTTCCTTTTGTGTTGTCTCATGGATTTGTTTTGCAGCCTGTGCCATTTGTTCTCCGGCTTTTTTTCCAGCTCGCTCCATGCTTTGTGCAAATTGTTTCGCATGGTTTTCAATAGTAGACCCAACATCAGGATGCAAGGACACACCACAGGATGTACAAAATGATGCATCATCCGTATTGTTCATCCCACATTTCGGACAATTCACCATACACCGTTCTCCTCTCTATCAAATCATATCAAATCAAACTTTAAAAACATACCTCTTAAAAGAAGAGGATGATATGCAACGGACAGCAGTTTGAAAACACTGAAGCAGTTACTCTGCATTCATCTGCGTCTGCGGAGGTTTTTCTTCTGTTGTTTCATTGTCAGTCGATGATACTTCTTTCTCCAGGGGTTCAGCCTGTTTTTCCTTGACTACATGCCCGATGACCTTTTTTGCTAAAAACTCTCGGATTTCCTCAGGTCTTGTCGAATCAATACCAAAATACTCAGGGAACAACCGCGTCGTTGTCAGAAGCTCTGTTGCCCCATGCGGCTCTGAATGAATCAAATGCATGTTCATCAGCTGGTCAACATCAGCATAGATCCGTTCCCCTATCATATGACGGAGGTTAGACTGTTTCACAGGCTGATGAAACGCAATCAACGCCAGTGTTTTTAACAAATCGGTTTTAATCTCTGGTTTTGCGACCATCATCGATTTATCGGTAAACGTTTTTTTCACCTGCATGATGAACTTGTTGCCTGCTTTCACGATCTCAAGGGAGGTATCGTCTTTCCGGTCAATGTTATAGGACTCCATGAGATGGTCAATAGCATCGGTGATATGTTTTGGCGACAACCCGCTCGTCTCCTGGATCTCCTCGACACTGAGTGGTTTCCCTGCAGAGAATAACAATGATTCAACCAAGCGATCTTCTTTTATACTCATATTTGTCCTCTCATGTATATCCTATCATTTTAATAAAAATTTCTCCGTACGGGAATTTCTGCTGGTGAACAATAATCTTTTTTTCATACGCAAGGAACAAGATAGAGATAAATGTTTTAATGCGTTCCTCAGCGCTATCAACCGAACAAAGCTCATTGAAATTCATGGATTTTTTTGGGAATTGACAGATCCGCTCCCAGACCGTTGCCACATCTTCTTCTAAATGATCCTCATGAGCTGAGCCGTTCATTGCTTTTCGCGCTTTCTGCGCAAGTTGAATCCGTTCTTCGCTTCGAAGGTTGTCAAGGAGTTGGTATTGTTCTGATTCTTTGCGTGCTTCATCAAATGCGCTCAGAAGTTCAATAAGTGAAACCTTCCGAGTCGAATCACGACGTAACGGTTCCTCAAGAGGGGGCTGTGGCATGTTCATGAGAAGATTGGTATATGAGTATTCGTCATCATTGGCAAGCCAGGGAACCGTCGGGATATCCTCCCAGCCGAAACCTTGCTCGATTTCTTCTTCTTTCGTCTCCATGTTCACCACGAGGTGATCACTTTGCATCCGCAGGACCTTCCAGGCCATATAGATGATTCGCCCTGCGGTCATCAAATCGATTTTCTCTTTCTTCGCTCGTTTCAGATACATCGATGAGAATCCAACAAGATCGATATCCCATGGGTTCATATGTTGATTCAACACTAAATCAAACGCTAGATAGACCGATCGGTCAAACGGGTCCTCCATGGAAGCAGACTCACCGGTGGCTGCTGCTTTGGCTAGCTCAAGGTACTGGTTGATCCGGGTCATATCATTGTTTTCATCGATTAAGGCTTTATGAAATAATAGATGGTTTATTACGTCGTTATCCAGCTCCATGCGGGAGCACCTCCTGTACTTTCGTCCTGATCTCTCCTTTTGGTCCGACTGAATCCGGGTCGATATTGCCAATCATTTCTGAAATACCGGAATCATGCATCGTGACTCCATAAAGGTAGTTTGCCTCCTTGAGTGCTATCTTACGCAATGACACGCTGATGAACTGAGAATGCTCCGCCCGATTCTTTATCATCCGTGAGACAATCTCAGCGTTCACCCCATCAAGGAACATGTCAATCTCATCAAGCACATAGAAGGGGCTTGGGTCATACTGCTGAATCGAAAAGATGAATGCGAGGGACGCGATGCTTTTCTCACCACCGGAGAGTGCTGCAAGCCGTAAGACTTTCTTCCCATGAGGTCGTGCTTTGATCGTAAGACCCCCGTCGAAGACGCTTTCTTCGTTTTCTAACAACAGCTCTGCTTCTCCGCCCTCTGATAACTGGCCATAGATCTCTTTAAAGTTCTTGTTGATCTCATCATATATCTCAAAGAAGCGTTCCTTTTTCTTACTGGTGATCTCCCCGACAAGCTTCAGAAGGTTCTTCTTCTGGTTATTGAGATGCCCGACATCCTCGTCGAATTTCTTTTTCCGCTCTATCTGATGCTCGTACTCTTCAAGGGCTCGCATGTTCACCGGCTCAAGCTGCTGCATGGTCTGCTCGATAGAAAGGATCGTTTCTTTCATCGACTCGATCGCAGGAAGCTTAGTCTCTTTTATCTCCACATGATATAATGCAATCTCCTGATCAAACTCCCTAAGAGAATCATCAAGGGTTGGTAACCGGTATTTCGCTCGAGCGATCAAATCAAGATAGGATTCTGTTTTTGTGTTAATGGTTTCCAGCTCGTTTTCAATCCCAACGGTTTTCTTATACAACGTATCGCGCTCCACGGCTAGCTCCTTGGTCTTTCCACTCATCGTCTCCTCGACAGTCATGAGTGCCTTTAGCTCATTTTGGCTTTTTGCGCGGGTTTCCTTAAGCTCTTGTATTGCTTGTTTCAACGCATCTACATCAGCATTATTCGTGCTGATTTTCTCAGTAAGCTCGGTTTTTCGTTCATTCAATAACTCGATTTTCTTCTGAATGGTTTCCTGTTCACTGTGGTGTTTCAATGAACTTTCCTGCAGCTCTGATACGGTTTTCTCAAGACCTCGTACTGCTTGAGCGACTTCTTTCTTTGTGCTTTTCAGCAGGTGTTTTCCTTTTTCTTCCTTTTGTGCATCTAATTCTTTCAGTCGTGTTTCGCATACACTAAGTCCAGCGAGAATCTGGTCGTTTTCTGCTACGATTAAGTCTTTTTCTTTAAGTTTTGTTTCAAGGTCTTTGGTAAGGATATCAAGTTTCCCAACGAATTCTTTCTTTCGGATTTCAAGGTCTTTTGTTTGGATTCCCGCATCCGTCTCACCTTTGAGGGTCCGAAACGCAGTCTCGAGTTCTCCGATGTCCTTTTTCAACTGTGCCAGTTCCTCAGATAACTGGTCTTGACTTTGAATAGCTGCATTCAACTTCCTAGTGACCTCATCAAGTGTCCGTTGATCAGCACTGCCAAAGGAAAGACGTTCACTTGGTGGACTGCCACCAACCATTGCTCCACTGGCCTCAACAAGGTCACCTTTCATGTCAACAAGTCGGACACCGCCCATCAACCGTCGTGCATCCGAGAGTGTATTGACAATCACCGTATCGCCAAACACATACCAAAACGCACCTCGATACTCCTTATCAAAGCTCACCAAATCAATCGCAAACCCGAGCGCGCTTTCATCTTTTACCGTCATCAGGGCCTGCGCTCGAGGTTTCCCAACAATCATCTTGTTTATCGGTAAAAACGTCGCTCGCCCTAACTTCTTTTTCTGAAGATATCCAATCGCCTCAGCTGCAGCAGCATCATCTTCGACAACAACAGCCTGCATCCGAGGACCCGCTGCTATCTCTAGTGGCAATTTATATTTCTCATCGACTTGTGCAAGCTCTGCTATCGTTCCACGAACGCCGGTGAGTTCATTAGAATTCCGTGCGGCAAGAACAGACTCTACGGCTGAATGATACTTGGCACCCACGGATTGTGCTGCATCGCGCTCCGCCTGTAGTTTGGACTGTTCTCGCTGTAGCCGCAGGATTGCTTTTTCAAGATCGGCAAGCTGTTCTGTTATCTCGGATTCCCGTTTTTTCTTCTCAAATAATAATTTTTCTGATTCTTTGACTTTTTTACTGCCCTCTTGTTTTCCTTTATGCAGTTCACTAACCTGCCAGTCGATATCTTTAAGCTCAAACTCATAGGTTGATTTTGTCTCTTGTAACTCAGCGACCTGTAAGTCTACCGCATCGAGTTTTTCTTTCAACCGGTCTCGGGTGAGTTCATACTCGTGCTTCTCGGTTTGTTTATTATTGTACTCCTCCCTCATCTTTATAAGTTCTCTTGTGATATCCATTGAGGTATCATCAGATTGTGCGATTTCATCTCGTAATTTCCCCAGTTCCTCTTCTTTTGTCTTCCGTGTTGCTTCGATGTCCTGGATTTTTGTGATAAGCTCATTTTTCTGTGTGGTGTGTTCGTCAAGCTCTTGTGTGATTTCATCTAGTGATGATTCCAATGCTTTCTTTTCTTTTTTCTTTTCGGTTATTTCATCATTTGAGTAGTTTATACGCTCATCAATTTTGATTGTCTCGGAGCGTAACATGTCAATTTTTTCTTTGATACCATGTGCTTCATCGCCACCGGCATCACCGATTTTCTTCTCGACCTCATCTAATTTCTGTTGTAATTCCGTATACTGGGTTTTTAATTTTTCTTTCTTTTCTTCGAATTTCTTCTGCTCTATTTCATAGGATTCAATCTGTTTGTTTACTTCGATAATTTGTGATTCGATTTCTTGTTTTTTCTTAGAGGCAATCATCGCTTTCGTTTCGTACAGTTTGTCTTTTAACTCTTTGTATCGATAGGCTGCATCACGGTCTTTCTTTAACTGACGGATTTGACTGGTGATTTCATTTAAGATAATATCGATACGTTCGAGGTTCTTATCGACATCACCTCGTTCTTTCTCCGCTTTTTCAATATCCTCATCAAAGGTGCTGATACCGGCGATGCCATCGATGATTTTCCTTCGGTCAACAGATCCCATTTCAACAAGACTGGTAACATCACCTTGTTTGATGATGTTATAGCCTTCCCCAGAGATACGTGCGTGGGTTAAAATGTCAATGAACTCAGTAAACGATGCGCTACGATTATTGATGTAAAAGTAACTGTAGTAATTATCCGGGTTATCTTTCAAAGGAGCTCGTTTGATCATCCTGGTAAGGACAACCTCGTCAGCAGAGATCGGCATCTTCCGTTGTGAGTTATCAAAGACCAAGGAGACCTTGCAATACTTTGATGGGTTCTTCCGGTTTTTTCCTCCATTGAAAATAAGGTCAGTGAGTCTGCCTGCACGCATAACCTTTGAGCTTCTCGGACCTAGCACGAAAAGAATCGCATCTACGATATTGCTTTTCCCAGACCCATTCGGTCCAGTAATTGCAGTAAACCCGGGGTAAAACGGTACTGTTAACTTATGCCCAAAGGACTTAAAATTTTCCATTTCAACTTGTTTAAGATACACAGTCATCCCTTTCCACTACGAAGTAGACCCGCTCCTATATAACCGATATCCGGCAGCCCATTAAGGAGAAACAGAAAACTGTATATAAAATTTTGGAGATAATTTTTATCTTCCGTTGAAACATGCTTGCAAATGAATAAATCAAGTAAAAAAAGCATCGTCAAGGAGAAAGTATCTCCAGTTGACCTACTAGATTTATTAAGAACCGGAAAATACGGTGTACCCGCAGTGTTAAAGTCAAAGGTGATCTCTGGATGATTATCTGTGACAGGTTAACGAAAACGTTTGGATCTATTAAAGCGATACAGGATTTTTCACTAGAAATACCAGATGGCTGTATCTTCGGACTTCTAGGGCCCAACGGTGCAGGGAAAACCACAACCATGCGGATGCTCTGCTGTCTCATCCAGCCGACTTCAGGGGAAGCACAGATCGATTCCTATGAGATTGGGAAGAAAGAATCCGCCCAGAAAATCCGTGGGATGATCGGCCTTCTCCCAGAAGTCCCTGGTTTGTATGAAACCCTTGGGGCATACAAGAACCTTGATTATTATGGTCAGTTCTACGGTGTGCCGAAACAACGACGGGAGGAATCGATTCGGACCACGTTGACAAATCTTGGGTTATGGGATCGACGGAACGAGCCAGTTGGTGGGTTTTCCAAAGGAATGAAACAGAAGATAGCCATCGCACGTGCATTAATCCACGACCCGAAGTATATTTTTCTTGATGAACCAACCGCCAGTCTTGACCCAGCAGCAGCAAAAATAGTCCGAGAGTATATTCTTGAGCTAAAAAACCGGGGAAATACCGTTCTTATCAACACCCATAATCTCACAGAAGCAGAACGTATCTGTGACCAGGTCGCGTTGGTAAAAAATAGGATTGTAAAAGTTGGAAACCCCAAAGGCTTAGCACGAGGGTTATTCGCTCGAACCATTAGTATAACGATGCAGAAGATCCCACCATCGTTACTGAAGGATATATCGTCTCTAGATTTTGTCTCACAAGCGCAGATAAAAGGGAATCAATTGGTTTTAAACGTCAGAGACCCTGAAGTGGACAACCCACAGGTGATCTCATGGTTGATACAGCAAGGAGTGCCTGTTCAATTTGTCTCTGAGGAGGAACATTCGTTAGAGGATGTGTATATGAAACTCATCGAGGAGGCTGACGGATAATGCGCTGGAGGAACGCATGGATCGTGATGCGCAAGGACCTTGATGAGTTCAAGAAACAGAAACTGGTGATCGGGTCAATTATTGCTATGCCGATTGTCCTTGGCGTTGTCTTACCACTTGTCATGTTCGTACCATTGGTGACCATAGTTCCTCTTGAGAGACCATGGGATGTAGATGGATTACTTCAAATAGGAAATCTTCCTGATGATGGTTCTGTCCCATGGACAAATCAGACGTTAGAAAATGTTACCTTTAACCAAACAGTTATCAAAAATAAAACTTTGAAAAATGTCATACTTACAAATTGCATCATCGTATCCTGTGTTCTTGAGAATTCAACGATAAGAGATTCATCAGTACAAAACAGCTCCCTTTCGAGTTCGTCTCTTATCAACGTCACGGTTATTCATTCTAAAGGTTCTGGGTTGGACGGGAGATCCATCCTTGCGGTCTCATCAGATCTTATGTTTACGAAAACGAAACCATCTGAAATCGATCAGGTGCTTCCACTGATGTTTAACATGGTCCTTATGATCTTTATTATTATCCCTGCGACTCTTCCAACGATTATTGCCACATACAGTATAGTGGGAGAGAAAAACAACCGAAGTTTAGAGCCGTTGCTTGCAACACCAACAACCGATGGTGAATTACTCGCAGGGAAGATCTTTTCCGCCTTTATTCCCTCAATGGGTTCGACACTCCTTGCATTCAGCTTAGGTGTGACGTTACTCGATGTTGTATTAGTCCCAAAAGTAGGATATCCACTCCTGCCCAATCTCACATGGATATTATCGATAGTGCTGCTTGCACCGACCGCTTGTTTAATGAGCGTACTTGCATGTGTCTTGGTTTCCTCAAAGGTCAGTGACGTCAGAGCTGCACAACAACTTGGTGGGTTTATCGTTATGCCTGTCGTCGTCCTGATGCTTGGTGTGCTATCTGGATTTATCTTCCTCTCACCGATTATGATTGTAGTGTTTGCAGGGTTGTTCGGTTGTCTTGACCTAGGATTGTTCTATTTTGCAAAAGCGATATTCAACAGAGAAAACATTCTGACGAAATGGACATAAGCAAAAAAAAAACCTGCTTTACGTCATTTTAATATCCGAATTCTTTGATCGAAAAACCCCAAATTGAAGTCATTCTTTGAGGTAAAAAGGAAACAGAATAGCACTTAAGGTTAACAAGTAGGTCATCCGGGGACGGACGGTGCATCGATCTTGAATTTATTTTGGTAATGAAAATTTGGTAAGGTGTCACCTGGGAGTGGTATATTTTTGTTATACAGGGCGAGTTTCTTTAAATTGTCATATTCCATTATTTTAGGATATTTATTCGTTGCTTATTTAAATTTTTGAAAGAATGTAAACGTTAATTGTTATATCTGAGATCCCTAATACAACAGAAATAAAATAGGGATGAAATTGGGAAAAAACTATATATAGAGACTATCTATTAAATATCAAAGGGACTAGTATCATGGATAACGGAAGTGCGCAACGAATATCGAAGTTGGACTTTTTCGCTGAATTTCGGTTGATGGCTTTTTTCATCGTTTTTATATTACTAGGAGGGTATTTTGTACCAATTTCATCTTCTCAGCCGGTGGATCAAAATATGCAATCACCGCTCATGATGACAGACGGCCAAATTTTATATTCACCGATGTGGACTACTACTACCTATTTATTAGAGAGTACAGGAGCCGTAAATCATACATGGGCGAATAGCTTTTTCCCAGGTGTAGCGGTGTGGTGGCTTGGTGATGGGACGATTCTTCGGACGATACGAACTGGCAGTGGTGGTGGTGCCGGTGGGTCAGGTGGTGGTGTTCAAAAAGTAGAATGGGACGGGACCGTCGTATGGGATTTTCGCTATAATAGCAATGGTGTTCTCAGTCATCATGATGTGAAGACATTACCTAATGGTAACGTGTTGTTGATTGCTTGGGAAACAAAAACACGTGATCAGGCTATTGCTGCAGGAAGAAACCCAATTTACGTCACCAGTTACGGGTTGTGGCCGGACCATATCATTGAAGTTCAACCAACTGGGCCGACAAGTGGTGATATTGTCTGGGAATGGCATGCCTGGGATCATCTCATCCAGGATTATGATTCCTCCAAAGCAAATTACGGTGTGGTAGCAGATCACCCAGAATTAGTCGATATTAATTATGTACATCAAACAGTACAAGATTTGATGCATATGAATTCTGTTGATTATAATGAAAAGTATGAGCAAATACTCATCAGTGTCCATAATTATAATGAAATCTGGGTCATCGATCATAGCACAACATCACAAGAGGCCACAGGACATACCGGGGGAAATAGCGGGAAAGGCGGTGACATTCTCTATCGTTGGGGGAACCCACAAGTATACGACAGAGGGACCTCAAGTGATGAAAAATTGTTTAGTCAGCACGATGCATCATGGATAAAGCCTGGATATTCTGGCGAAGGAAACATCCTTGTGTTTAATAATGGAGCAAACCGTCCTGGTTCCCACTATTCCACGGTTGATGAAATTACCCCTCCCGTAAATGAAAATGGGCATTACTATCTTGCACCAGGTTCCTCCTATGGACCTACTGCACAAACCTGGATGTATATGGCTAATCCGCCAACGAGTTTTTATGCAAGTCATATTTCTGGTGCCCAGCGACTCAGCGATGGCAATACTCTGATAACTAATGGAGAAACAGGGAAAATCTTCGAAGTCACACCAGCAGGAACCACGGTTTGGCAGTACAATACAGGAGGGCAGGTTTTCAAAGTTGTGTACATACCCTATGAAGAGCCACAGCCACCAGAGCCGAATACTCCAAATTTAGAATGTTCAGGAAGCCTTTCATGGTCTAACATCCAACCAGGTACAACAGTAAGTGGAAGTTTTCAGCTTCAAAACATAGGAGATACGAACTCATTGTTGAATTGGACCATTAACACCTCATCAATCACGTGGGGGACATGGACTTTTTATCCAGGCTCAGGGACTCATCTCACCCCGCAAGAGGGACAAATAACCGTACAGGCATCTGTGATAGCCCCTGACGAACCAGAATCAGATTTTGAAGGATACTTACGCATAGAAAATATCAATAACTCTAGTGATTTCGATTTGATTCCTCTGACACTTACGACACCAGCAAATATCATTCCTAATTGGTGGAATATGCTGCATCAAATTCTCTTACGTTTTTTCCAAGACCATGTTTTTATTGAGAAACTATGGAATTTAATTTCCTAAGAGTATGATTCTCTCATTCTATATTTCTTTTAAGGTTCACTGTTTTATGAAGTCGATGATGAATTTGGAATAGAATTGGTAAGAATATTTATTAAGACTGTAAAAATATTTAGATAGGACTATGCTGGTATCGTATAGAGGTAAAAGTATTTCGCGTTCGAAGTCGGTTTCCAATGGAAAATACATATTTGAATCAAATGCAGACCACAATAGAAATTTTCCTGATGATTTACAGATCCAATCGGTAAAAAACAGAAGAGAGTTTAAGATTTTTTATCATGTTCCTTTTCAGATTTATCAGAACAATTCGTTATGGGTTGCTCCCTTTTGGAAAGAGATGAAAGATTTCTTTAAAAAAAGGAATCCTTTCTGGTCACATGCAGAATGCAGCTTGTTCATCGCAAGGAAACATAACAAAGTCATCGGTCGAATCGCTGCGATAATCGACCATTCATACTGCAAGGCAGCAGGGGAAAAAATAGGGTTTTTTGGTTTTTTTGAATGTACCGAAGATTTCGAATGTGCTACCGTATTGCTACAGACAGCCCAAGACTGGCTGGTATCAAAAGGCATGAAAATCATTCGAGGTCCCATCGATGGCCGCATCGATGTTGGTTGTGGCTTTTTATATGACGGTTTTCAATCACCGCCAAGTTTACTTTCCAGCTATTCACCAGCGTATTATATTTCCTATGCAGAGAAATTTGGCTTGAAAAAATTTCGTGATCTCCTCCTGTATTATATTGACCTAACCAAACCTCTACCAAAGGTATTAGACGAAAAAGCACAACAATGCATTGCTTCAGGGATACACGTTCGTCGTTTTGAACGACTACGCACCCGCATGGAACTGAAATGGTGGATTCCACTTTTTTTAGAAACCTTTTCTGATCACTGGGGGTATGTTCCTGTTTCTCCAGATGAGGTGAAAACTCGTTTTGGGGTGAAACAGTTACGATGGTTTGTCGACTCGAAGTTGTTTTTAGTTGCTGAATATCAGGGTGTACCCGTTGCCTATATCTGGTCAACACCAGACTATAATCAGGTTTTTCAAAAAATGAATGGGCGATTAGGTCCTTTTGAACTGCTCCGTTTCCTTTCTACTCAACGAAACATAACGGCAGGGAAATTGCATTTCATTGGCATCAAGAAAGAATTCCGTAATCAACACATCGGGTCTCTTTTGAATTATCGCATCTTAGCGGAGATGAAAAACCGAGGGTATACGGGCGCTGAGGTCGGGTGGATTGATGAGCACAATACGGTTGCTCATACAACGATTGCGATAACGGGTGCGACAGTTTATAAAAAACACCGCGTTTTTGAAAAAGACATTAGGGTATAAATTGTTGATGAAAAGAGGAACACGAATGAAAACAAAGGATGACCAACAAACTAAGAAAATTCATCAAACGACACAGCATCCCCTGTTTGGTATCTCAACGCGGCATTGGATACAGTTAGTAAGAAAAAATAAAGGTATCGACAGAACGTACCTTCCTCGAGCGCTCTTTATCACGTTGGCATCACTTTTCACTGCACCAGCTCGCCTGCTTTTTAAAATAAAATATGACACGAAAATTGACAATAGTATTCTTCAACATCCTCCTGTGTTTATTATCGGTCATTGGCGAAGTGGCACAACCTATCTTCATGAGCTCTTAAGTAAAGACCCGCAATTCTGTTATACCTCATTGTGGAATACACTGTTGCCGGACAGTTTTTTAATTCTTGATCCGATAAAGAACTTTCTCTCAGGATTTCTCCCATCTGAACGACCCATGGATGCAATAAAGGTTGACATGGATGGCCCCTATGAAGATGAAGCAGCACTGGCCGTGTTATACCCATGGTCATTTTTCCATTGTTTACATTTCCCAAGAAACGCTGAAGAACAATATCTGAAATCTATTCATTTCCAGGGTCTGTCATTAAAAGAAAAAGACCAATGGAAAGCAACCTATCATAAATTCATAAAAACGGTGACGTTTGCAAATCAAGGGAAAAGATTTCTTTCTAAGAACCCGCCGAACACTGCTCGTATCACAACATTGCTTGAGCTTTTTCCAGAGGCAAAATTCATTCATATCTATCGAAGCCCGTATATGGTGTATCTCTCGACAAAAAAAATGAGAATGAGGGTATTGGACAAACTATCGTTACAGCATGCTTCTGAGGAAGAAATCGAAAAGCAGGTCATCCATAATTACATCCGACTCTTGAACAGCTTTTTTGAGCAAAAAGAACATATCCAAAACGATAGATTTGTTGAAATAAAATATGAAGACCTTATCTCTGATCCTATAGACCAAGTACGGCGCATCTATGAAGCATTGAAGCTTCCTGGGTTTGAATTTGCAAAGCCAGAGATGATGAAATATCTGGAACAGCAATCAGAATACAAAACCAACGTCTATAGGATTGATGATAAAATAGTTCAGCATGTCAATGAGAATTGGAAGTTTGCTATTGACCGCTGGGGGTATACTCCACCAAAGTGATGCCTATGCCCATAGCCCTTACTAATTTCGTAGACGATAAGAAAGAGACAAATATGAAAGGACGCATCATCCGAGTCGCCATCCTTGCAGAGGAGCCGTTGGGGTGGGGGTCAGGGAAGCATTTCTTCCCCATAATATTACATGATTATTCATGGACGGTTAACAATACAACCTATACCGTTGTTACAAAATATGTTTTCGATGACGATATTTTAAGGGGAGCCCTGAAAACTGAGCGGTTTGACGTCTTGCTTGTTCCAGGAGGTGGTGTTGGAGACGGGCTTGCTATGATAAAAGGCTTTCATTTCTTAAGGAACGTCAGAAAATGGAAGAAAAAGATCTCAGAATTTATCCAGGATGGCGGTGGGTACATCGGGATTTGTGGGGGAACTGCACTGATAACGGATTTACAAACAGCGGAGAAAAGAACTCGGACGTTTTTAGAAAGACAATATAATAAAAGCTCTCTGGGGGTTACTTGTGTCTCATCGTTTTATAAATCGATTGCATTTCCTCTTTTTTATCTCTTTCAAAAAAACCATGCAGAGAAAATCGGTCCGATAGCCTATGTATTTTCGTTTGCACCGGGGGAAACCGTTGATGGGATTCGGATCCATACCGGGGGTGCCCCCGTTGATTTTCAACTATGCAAGGATCATCCCATCTTTTCAGATTTCGGCAAGGATACCGAACGAATCCGATGGTGGGGTGGACCCGCGCTGATAGTACCGGAAAACCCAGATCGGGAGGTTCACGTACTTGCAAAATATCCTGCGAAGGATCTTTCAGACAGCAATGATATCCGAATACACGCCTGGAAATACATCGGAGGCATTCGTGGTCTTTTTATTGCGTTCTTGAAAGCCGCACGCTACATTAAAAAAGAACATGATAGTTTGAGGAATGTGTTTTTGTACACGTATTATATGGCGGGGTCTTGGGAGCTAACCGATAAAGTAATTGAGTTAGATTATTCCAATAGACCCTGTATAACCACGGAGATTTATCCGAATGAAAAAAAGGGGAGAATACTGCTTTGTGCAGCGCATCCAGAATATATGATTTGGTGGAATGGTCATATCACGGAAGTGAAGAATAAGGATTTTACCTGTCTTGGCACCGGGTTGTATCAATGGAAGGATATCGCATCGTTAAGCAAGAACGGCTCTGCGGAGCTGACTCATACGTGGTGGATGGTTCGAAGATTCGTTGCGTGGGCTGCGAAAGTGCCAGACGATCATCTCCCCCCTATCCAAAAGGGTGAATTGCTCAATGAAAAATCCATTCTGTCGAAAAACGTTTTTTGGGATGGAAGTCTTCAAAATGCGATGGAAAATATATAGAAAGAGTAAAAAGAGTTAAAAGTAAAAAAGGATGTATTAACTAAGCCCCCCCCAGAGAAAAACAGCTGAAATTTTACTGTAATATTATATTAAATACTTCATGGAAAAAACATATTGATAAACATCACACTTTTGGATATGTCGGTGGGCGCAAAGAGAGCTTAGTTGGTATAGTTCTGTGTATAGAACAATACTAAAATCATAGTATAAAATGGCTTAACATCATTAGCAAATATAATATATTTATGTTTTTGCGCATGTCAATGACAGAGAGAGAAAGAAAAATCCTCAGAAACCATATATGTGTCGTAGAATCGGAAACATATGCGGGTATCGCTCGAATTGGTACTGAAACCATAGATTAAAAGAGACCTGGAAATCGACAGGGGTGATCACTTCGACAGTTGCCCATTCGCTGTATGCACCAACCGTGTCTGTTGCCCTTATTTTGATACTAAAGGTCCCTCTCATTTTCCAAGTATGTGTTAGGGTGAAGGTTGCCCCGGAATGATACGGCCCAATTCCTGTCGCTGCGTTCCCATCGCCCCAGTCAATATAATAGGTCAGATCCTGGCTTTGATTATCTGTTCCACTAATGGTGTAGGTGTAAGCAATGAATGGTCTTATTTGGATCGGACCAGTAATTGTCGGTGTGTTGGGTGGCGTGTTATCGGTAATCGTTACGATTAACGGGTCTGAGACAGCGCTCCCTGCTCCCCAAATATCTCTTGCTTTCACGGTGACATTGTAGATTCCAAGTTCAGCCTAATGATGAGATGCTGTTCCGGGTTGACCTGATACATACGGACCTAGCCAACCACTGTTACTTCCATCACCCCAGTCAAATCGATAGTAGATTTGTTCATTATCTGGTTCTGTTGTTGTGCTGGTATAGCTGTAATCTATAAACCAAATCCCAAGTGTTGGGCCAACAGGTCTTATTGGTTGTGCTGGTGGTTCGCTAGTCACCCAGAGCGATACATACGACCCGGTACCCTCGGATACTCTCCGTATTGCGGGCTTTCCGGTCGCGTATCTTGGGCTTCCGCATAGATAAACGCCTCATCCATCGTAACAAATCCATCTTCATTCATATCAGCATCAACCGGGTTTCCAAACGCATCTTCTCCGTTTACCGCCGCGGTCCAATGAAACACGTATTCATCATAGATAAGATTCTCCATCGCCCACGATGACTCATCATGACGACAGGCAGATGATGCGACTATCGGTCCTGGTGCGACTACTACATTATCTAAAAACCCACCGGAATAACATGGTTCAAGTGTGCAGATTATTTCACATTCAGGGAATGCTGCTAGCAGTTCCGCGAAATGAGCATCCGTGAGTACCTCATGGTTCCACAAATTCTGAACAACATTCCATCCACTTACCGTACTTCCATGGTCTGTTGTAAACACAAATAATTTTTCATTCCCAGTGAAATTGTTTGCAAGGTTGGCAAACACCATATTAACATTTGAAAGGATACAAGAGTACATGATATCTGCGTCACCATCACCATCTAAATCAGTGTTTGAATTCTGGCCGTTGGATTGATCCACCGCTGGGTTTAACCCATCAGAACAGAGAACAATGATATTCTCATCAGGTATCTCGTAAACAGAATTTAAGGTGATGTAGATATTCGACAGATCGTTCCAATATCGAACATGATTGTTCGATTGGTCATATCCACCGTTCATCAATACCGCCCAGCGGCTGTCTTGTCTTGTTAACCTCAGGACCGATGTTGTTTTGCTTGGGATATTGGCGCGTCTGTTTTCTACGGAATAGAAGAAGTGTGAAAACGTTGTCTCTATGATGCTATACTCGTGAAAATTTAATGGAGGGTTTGTTGCATCAAAGACCATGAGTTCTTTTGTTTGCTCTGCAAGGAATACATATTGTACAGGATGGAACAGGTTCGCCATCGGATATAGATCAATGTACATCACATACCCCCGACAGGGGATATCGAAGAGAGGTCCATTTGTCATAAGAATGGTATCACCCTGTGAGACCGGCCCCCAGATAGAGTAAAGCAGTTTTTCGTTCTCGTCATAGGAGAGTTGGTCGATGATATAGTGTACGATCTTATCGTTATCTGCCTTTGGTCCAGTTGCAGCAATCATGGTTGAACAGGATACAGCAAACAAAACAGTTGTAATTATACAAGTTTTTAAGATTGTCTTTCTTCCATTCTTCATTTATAGTATCCCCCTTCATGGTTGATTATATAATCCTTCCATCTATTTTTAAGAGTATCGTTAAGGTTATGTCGCAATGATATCGTGATTTTGTATTGTAATCTTCTTTATGAAAATAAATATATCGTTATCAACACTGACTGACGAATATTTATCAATAGAATTGTATAAACTATCCTTTTTTATAAAAAATCTCCAAGAATACCACTGGTATAATACACCAAATATGGAGCGGCCAAAAAGATATAAGAAGAAAACGTAATGAGGGTCACGAATGACAATGAACAATCCTTTAGGACGAGGAGCAATCACCCGAATACACGCCCCGCTCAATCCAAAGTTGCACAAAATTAGGGTGTCCGTATCCCCAAATCGGGAATTATTTTTAATACAAATGACGCGCTCATTTTGCCAGCCATCTCCCGATTCGGAGAATACGAAGTGTCGCTTGGCTGACGATTTTAAAGGAATGTTGATATCTTAATGGGATCATTATGAAAAATATCAAGAAAGTCGCATTCATCGGCAATTATCTACCTCGTCAATGTGGAATTGCCACATTTACGACAGATCTATGCGAGTCTTTCGCAACGAGCAATCCTAGAGTCCAATGTTATGCAATTCCTATAACCGACATTGAAGAAGGTTATCAATACCCCGAACGCGTTCGTTTAGAGATAAAGGAACAGGATCTTGACACCTACAAGGCAGCCGCTGACTTTTTGAATCTCAATGACTTCGATATTGTCTGTCTTCAATTCGAATTTGGCATTTTTGGCGGAAAAGCGGGTAGTTATATCTTATCATTGTTACGCAACCTGAAAATGCCCTTGATAACAACACTCCATACAGTGCTTAAAAATCCAAATGTAGAACAACGCCGTGTTATGGATGAGCTGCTTGTGAAATCTGATTATATAGTCGTCATGTCCCAGAAAGGCGTTGAAATTCTCCACGATGTATATAAGCCACCTCCGGACAAGGTTCGTCTGATACCGCACGGAATACACGATGTGCCCTTCATCGATCCCAATTTCTATAAGGATAAATACGGCGTCGAAGGCAAAATAGTCATTCTTACTTTTGGCCTGCTTTCTCCGCAGAAAGGCATCGAAGTCGTACTACGGGCGCTCCCGGAGGTCATAGAGAACCACCCCAATGTCGTGTACTTGGTCGCCGGGGTTACACACCCCAATCTTCTCAGGCATGAGGGCGAGAAATACAGGCGTTCACTACAGCGCCTTGCCAACGAACTTGGCATCAAAGGGCACGTTATATTTCATAATAAATTTATACCAATAGAAGCGCTCAAGGAACTTATTACGCTTGCCGATATTTATATTACTCCCTATCTTGAAGAAACGCAAATTACATCGGGAACGCTCGCCTATTCTTTTGGCGCAGGCAATGCTGTAATATCAACACCATACTGGCATGCTCAAGAGTTGCTTGCGGACGGCAGAGGCATTCTTGTACCATTCGGAGATTCAGACGCCATAACCAAGGCGATCACAAGACTTATTCAAAATGAGGTTGAACGTCATACTATGCGCAAGAATGCTTATCTGCTAGGCCGAGAGATGATCTGGAACAAGGTGGCACAACAATACGGCAACCTTTTCGAAGAAGCTCGCCAAAAACGGTCAGCGGTCATGCGAAAGAATATCCCGATGTGGTCTCTTGATGAACAACCGCCCATTTTACCAAAAATCAAACTTGATCATCTGGTGCGAATGACCGATTCCATAGGAATATTTCAGCATGCAAAACATAATATTCCCGATTTCTCCCAAGGATATTGCACGGACGATAATTCAAGAGCGCTTATTCTCATGGTATTGCTTGAGAATCTCGGCACAATAAATTCCTTGATACTGTATGACCTAGCAACCCGTTATCTCGGCTTCGTGAGATATGCCTGGGATGAAAAAACCGTACGATTTAGATCTTTTCTCACATTTCAGCGTAAATGGGTGGAGGAGAACTTTTCTGAAGACAGCCATGGCCGAGCAGTATGGGCTCTCGGAACCTGCATCGGTCGTTCCAGGAACGAAGGTTTTAGTCAAATGGCTGCAGAGATTTTCGAGTACGCCCTTACACCTGTATCTTCATTTTCCTCGCCGCGAGCATGGGCCTTTGCATTGATTGGAGCCCAGGAATATCAGCGACGTTTCCCGGGCGACAGGTCTGCCCGTAACAATATGGAAGTGCTTTCAACGAAACTTATGAAACTTTATGACGAAAACAGTAGCGATGAATGGAACTGGTTTGAACCGGTTTTAAGTTATTGTAATGCTGTACTCCCCCGCGCACTTATTATCAGTGGACGAGGCCTCGCCAACGAAAAAATGATCAAGTGTGGGATTGAATCATTAAATTGGCTGATAACTATACAGACTTCTTCTCGCGGCCATCTTCAGCCGGTTGGCACAGATAAGATATTTGAACGCGGCAGCTCCAAACCTGTTTTCGATCAACAGCCGATAGAGGCATATTCTACGGTTTCGGCCTGTCTGGAAGCATACATAACAACGAAAGACAAGCGTTGGTATAATGAAGCTGAAAAAGCATTTCAATGGTTTCTTGGAACTAACGATCTGGGAATTCCGCTCTACGACCCGGTAAATGGCGGCTGTTATGATGGGCTACACGTGGATAGGATAAATCGCAATCAAGGCGCTGAATCGACCATCGCGTTTCTTCTGTCCCTGTACGAGATGACGAATATTACGAACATTATAGAGACGTTCAAGGAGCCGATTCTAGAATGAAAAAAAGAAACACATGCGCGGAATACCAGCCCGTACTTGTAAAAGATACGGGTATTATTTTTATGCCGGAGAGGCATCGAGTCATTGTACGCCCACATATTCCTTTCGCCGAGTCGCGGATCGAACGAATCATATCACGAGTGTTGGCACTCGATGAATCTGATGTACAGAAAGAGTTTACATGCGTGCTTGACAAGTTTTCACACCGGCATCATAATTTCGAATCTCTTTTGGAGCGCCAATTTGACTACATCCACAGGTTCATGCCGACCGATGTGTTACCTTCGCGAGAACGAAGGCTCCTCATTGGCTCATTCTTTTTGGCCGAATATTCATTCGAATCAGTCGCCCTTTTCAATCCTTCGATCGTTCCACACCCAGACCAGTCAGGACTGCCACCAGGTTCCCTCCGTTTTATATTAACATTACGGGCCACAGGCGAAGGACATATTTCATCTTTGAAATTTCGTTCCGGATATATCGACAAAGATTACAACATAACCATCGATGATCCATCTGGTTTTGCCACCACCGCAGAAATGAAAGCAAACCCCCTTTACGACAAGATATGTTTTGCTCGGAAACTCCGAGAAATGGGGGTTTTCAGCGATTTCTCGAATCTCATTATCAATTCGCTATCTGATGAATTCACTTATACCGAACTTATGGAAAATGTCAAAATTCAGATCTACGACCATCAACCGTTATCTACGGCTGACAGCCTTGCCAGAGATAAAATTCAATGGCTGGCCCGATGCAACTATGAAGCACAATTCGAACCATCGGTTCCTCTATCGGAACGGGTACTATTCCCACTCTCTCCCAGCGAACAAAACGGCATTGAGGATGCACGATTCGTTCTTTTTACTGACGATGATGGAAGAAAGAAATACTACGCTACCTATACCGCTTATGACGGCAAGGCTATTCTTCCGCAATTGATAGAAACGGAAGATTTCATGCATTTCAAAATGGCTACACTGAACGGGAGCGCCGCCGTCAATAAAGGAATGGCTATGTTCCCCCGCAGGATAAACGGCCGTTACGCGATGGTATCGCGCCAGGACCACGAGAACCTTTTTTTGATGTACTCTGATAATATCCATTTCTGGTATGATATCATACCGCTAATGAAGCCTTCGTACCCATGGGAATTCGTACAGGTTGGGACCTGCGGTGCACCGATTGAAACCAAGGAAGGTTGGCTTCTTCTTACTCATGGCGTTGGGCTTTTTCGGCAATATTCTATTGGCGCCATTCTTCTAGACAAAGAAAATCCATCGAAAATACTTGGCCGTTTGAGAGAGCCGCTCATTAGTTGGACGGAGAATACCCGATCAGGTTACGTTCCGAATGTTGTATACACTTGCGGGGCGCTCCCTCACAAAGACAAGCTTGTCCTTCCTTATGCAATGTCCGACCAACAGATTATCATTTCCTTGATTTCACTCTCAGCTCTCCTTGAGAAACTATTACATGGGGCAAGTTAGTTCACACGCAGGTATAACATGCTTTTACTAATTGACGAGAAATTAAAATGGCAGTGCAAAGAAGGACATATCCGAGAAGCGACTCCACATCATATAAAAATAGAAGATAATGATTCAAAATGCAGAATGATACACGCAGCCAATTTAAAACGAAAAACAATCGAGGAAATATGAGTTAATGCCGTGTCAATGCTACTCATAAAAGTCATGATAACTTTATATATATCTTCATTTTTTTAGAAAACATTTGGCTCAAGAAAATAGAGAAATTGTTACTTACCTCCATTAATTCCTACTTCATAGGACATTTTAGGTATGCCGCAGGAGGGGATCGAACCCTCGACATCACGGTCTTCAGCCGTGCACTCTCCCAGCTGAGTTACCGCGGCAAAAAAAGATATTAAAAATTTTTTTTAACCGAGTTCTTTGACAATCTCGCTGATGGTATCTTGCATATCTTTTAATTTTTGTTTGAGCATCGGGGTTGCTTTACTGACAGAATCGGTGGTAACCGCACCTTGGGGCGATGGCTCGATAAGTCCTTCCTGTTCCAGTATTCGTAATGAATATCGTACCATATGCTGTGGGTGTTTGGTAAGCTCAGATAATTTGATAATCCCCGCAGGTTCATTTTGTTTTAGAGTTTGAAGGACAAGCACATGCCTTTTTAAGATATCGAGTTCTGTCTCGATTACATTTGTAAGAACAATCCTTTCTTTTCTTTCCGGTTTCATTAAAAAACCCCCAATACTTCGATACTTGTTAACACTCGTAATACAAGTTCCTATATTTAAAATCTCTTTTATCATCAGGGTAAAATCCGATGAGTTTATCGTAAAGTACATTAGAATGGATTTCTTATCCAATGAGGATGACACAGTATCTTATTACAAAATGGTTCGGAACATTTGTCTGTGACGAAACCTCTGTTCAGAGAGTGATTCTGTTCCCGAAAAATAAAAAAGAAATTGTTCAACGTCTCCGCGAAATCGAAAAAAACAACATCCTTGCTGAAGAAAAAGAAATTATAAAAGATACACCGGTAATTGTCCCTGAGAAACGACTGCAACAACTTGGTACATACGACAGTGAAGACCCAGTCTTTAGGATAATACAGATACATCCAGAAGAATATGGATTTACCCAGGAACTCCTGCATGATACCGCGGTGTTGCTTGCACATGAACGAGTCAACGAACAATTACAATGCGAAGATCTACAGATCATACAAATGGTTAATGCACTTGATGACCTCGTTCAGACAGCGAATCTCTTATCAGAGCGTCTCAGTTGCTGGTCGATACTTCCGATATCAAAAAAGAAGGTAAAACCATTCGAAAAAACACTATCCGCGGTCAATGATGAAATCCAACGATTACAAGATCAAATTGAAAGAGACATGAAAAAAATCGCCCCAAACACCAGTGACATCATCGGCCCACTTATTGGCGCCCGGCTCATTTCTTTAGCAGGGGGAATGCAAAAGATGGCGATGATGCCTGCTTCAACCATTCAAATTCTCGGGGCGGAGAAAGCCTTGTTCCGGTTTAAGAAAGATGGCGGAAGGCCACCAAAACATGGTGTTATCTTCCAGCACCCATCGATAAACTGTGCCCCAAAAACTGAGCGGGGTAAAATTGCACGACTTCTTGGAACAAAAATATCAATGGCAATCAAGGCAGATGTGTTCACCAAGAGAGATATCACTGATGAACTTCAAAAAGACATCGTGAGAAGACTACAGGAAATAAGAAAAAAATAAGTATTGCCTCAGAAAATCGTTTTATTCGTCTTGCTTAAGGACTTTTAACTGCATGTCTTGCAGTTCCTTGATATATTTATCAAGTTGTTGTATCGCGGTTAACAGCTTGTAAATCTCTTCATCTTCTGGCGCCGGTGGAACTGCAGAATGCGGAAATTTCTCTTTCTTTTTATGAAAATCAGAAGCATCGTATTTTTCTTTTAAAAAATCACGGACGGTTTTCATGCTCTTAATCTGTTCTGAAATCTCATGAAATTTGTTCATTTTTTCCAGTCCTCCTAATAAATCTTTTTTTTGTGTGGAGTGCAACCTTATAGGTAATAAGTATTGAGATAATAATAGTTTTGGATATTGCAAATCATGCCTCTCTTATGGATTCTCTTGTTTTTGCCGCCACCCCATGCTTAAAGCTGAGCATTTCATTTCTATTTAGAATGGTCCGGCCAATCGCTAAGAACGCATCTTTTTCATTGACGATCAAACATTCATCAAACGGTCGCAGGTCAGGGTCACAATCTGAAACAAACTTCGCAAACACACTTTTCCCCTCTTTCACAAACGGTACTGCATCATCTGTGACCACCACTCGCAGCAACGGATATGGAAGTCTTTTATGAAGCCGACGGCCACCATCTAACTTCAGGGTAAACAAACCGTCCCCTGCACGCATTGAAATCACATGAGACCCATCACAAATGATATTCCGAATTTTCCCGGTCCGTTTTGATTTGAGTACGGTAATCTTCCCAGTCAATAGAGCATCAGATGCACCCCGTCCGAACTGTATGTCCGCCACAGCTGCGATACGTCTCAAATCAAAATCGAAGGCTGGCTTGTGAGATTCCTCTGCCTCCATCATCACAGCCTCATCCCAATGTATCACCGTGGTATCCTTTAGGAATCTCTCCATAACTTGTTTTGCCATCTCGTTGGTCTCTTGATCGACAGTTGAAGGAAACACGGATTGTGCGAGCGGATACATCTCGTCAAGTTCAAAAGGAACAGGGCCAAGAGAGGAATCGACAACACAGTTGACATGTTTTTTCTCTCGAATCGTCTTCATTTCTTTTGCGTAATACAGGGAGTATGGTTTCGTCCCCTCAGGGAACACCACCGTGGTGTTAAACAACGGGTCAAATCTTGTGAACAACCGTGTATGATACCGAAAAATCGTTGGGCGATACATCGTCTGAGGCCCGGTGTAGAACAACGCGGTTTTTTTACTCGTTGGCTCATATTCTTCAAGCCATTGGAGATGATCGGGTTGCCGTAACACCCGTAATGCCTCAGAGAGAAACGGGTTTGCTGATGCTCGTTGCTCTACCAATTCCCACAACCAACCCTCAGTTAACGCTATTCGAATTATTTTCAGTTCCATGAAACTCACATAGAGATTATGCAATGCCAGTTGTAAGGTTCGCTCCTTTACATCTAGTTCTTTTAACTCTGAAATGGAATATCTTGAACAGATGGGACAACAGCAGGGAAGCTCGGTGAGATCATCGAATTTCTCCGTCCCCCATTGGAAGATCATTCGTCCGTCATTCGCATACTTTGCATAAGCGGATGAATCAAAAAAATCACAGCCAAGGGCAACCGCTAGTGAAAATATCAACGGATGACCTGCACCAAATAGGTGGACCGGTTTCGAGGGGTCAAGACCTCGTTTCGCAGCAAGAATACAACGGACCAGATCAGTGTATCGCTGGTTCTCCATCAAGGGGACAACCCCACCGATTGGAAAGAAATCAGCGTTGAGACCGCTTAGTTCTCGTGCAGCACGTTCTCGTAGCTCAGGGTACACCGATCCTTGAACCGGACAGGCAAGCAACATCTCTCCTTTATGCGGGATACTTTCCTTTGCTCGTCTCATCGTCTCTTTGACACCCTGCTCGGATTCATCCTTTGTTTGACCGGGGGTCCCAAAAACATCCAGGATGGTACCGATGTCACTACCGATATCACGTTGGAACGCGACAATTTCCACAGGGTCCAGCTTAACATCACCGTAGATATAACTTTGAAACGTGCCTGAGTCAGTCATGACGGAGCCATGAAAATCGATAAGTGCATGCACACCATGGTCCAATGCTTTTTGTTTTAGAGACGTATCCTTATAGATGATATAGGAGTTTGTAATGAGTATGTCGATTCCAAATCGTTTCTTCATCTCCTTGGGTGGGATCATCATTTTATTCGGATTAATCACAGGGAGGAGATTTGGTGTCGTCACTGACCCATGTTTTGTTGTAAACCGACAAAGACGCCCTGCAGCGTCTCGTTCCTTGATTTCAAAGGTCATTTTTTCAACAACCTCGTAAAAGCAGTGTCCTATTTAGGTTTTAGTAAAAAGCGTCTTAAAAGAAAAAAAGGAATTTGTATGTATGGTATTGTCGTCATTTCTTTTAGGCAATTTGGAGGGGGTCAAGAACTCTTCGTAACGTAGCAATCGCAGACAACGATGCCATATAGCTCGACTGCGGGTTATTTGGATTTGGCATATTCTCCACCTCAGCGCGCAGTCTGCCGAACCGTCCATGGGCCAAGATCTTATGACTGATCCTGGTTTCAACTGGGTCAGCGACGATTTTAACTTTTGTGTCATCAAAACCAACGCCAGCCAAGGAGAGGCACGCGGCAACGTTAATATTTTTAGGGAATTGTTTGACTGCATCTCTGGCGGTTCCTTCGAATACCACGGTACGTTGCTCTACCGTTTTTCCAAGAGATGCTGGTGGTTTGGTTGTAACTAACGTTACGCTATCGAGTTTTTCCATATTTGCAGCTAACACACCATCGATACCACAGACCGCACCGGAGGGAAGATAGATTTTCCGATGATGTTCCCGTGCGATGTTTTCAAGTTTTTTACGTAGCGTATCATTAAATAAACTCCCGATGCTCATGATAATTAAATCCTTCCCGGCCTCAAGGATAATTTCCGCATATTGGCTGACTGCTTGCTGGGACGCTGCCTCGAAGACAACATCAACATCCTCTAAAAATTTGTCAACTGGTTTTATCGAAGCTTTTTTGACCAATGAGCAGAGTTTCTTAGCAGCGGCACCATTGATATCGAACAGGTAGATTTTCTCAATATCGTTCATAGCGTCAGCTGCTTTTGCGACATCTGTTCCAATCGCACCGCACCCAATAATGCCAAGTCTCATAAGTGGGTTCTCCCAAAACCTTTAAACAGGAATTAACTATAAAAAATATCGTTATGGATGAAATCACCAGGTTCCTTTGCGAAGATTTCGGAAAAAAAGGAGACATCACATCGGATGCATTGTTTACCACGCAAAGGGCACGGGCTGTTATTTTCGCAAAGCAGGATTGCATTGTAGCCGGTGTCCAAGATGCTCGACGTCTGTTCAAGAGAATAGGAGCAACCGCAACACCACTTGTAAAAGATGGAGATGCAGTTACCAAAGGTAAAACCGTTATGAAGATACAAGGACCCGTTCGTTCTATTTTAAAAGGTGAGCGCCTTGCACTCAACATCATGGGAAGAATGAGTGGGATTGCAACAGAGACAACAAAAATTGTGCAACGATGTAAAAAGATTAACCCGAAGGTGACGATAGCGGCCACACGGAAAACAACCCCGGGGTTCCGGAGTTTTGAAAAAAAAGCAATTATTGTGGGTGGCGGAGAACCGCATCGCTATGGGTTATATGATGCAGTGCTCATCAAGGATAATCATCTGAAAATGATTGGATCTGTTGAAACAGCGATCAAGAGGACCAGAAGAAAACTTCGGAATAAAAGCATCGAAATAGAGGTAGAAAATGAACCTGATGCTCTCTCTGCAGCAAAGATGAACGTTGGGGTAATCATGCTAGATAATCTCGACCCGAAAACAGGAAAGACCATTGCGCGAAAAATCCGTAAAATCAACCCGGGCATCCTCATAGAGGTCTCAGGAGGAATCACCCCAGACAACATCGAGAAGTACGCCTCATTTGCCGATCGTATATCTCTTGGGTACCTGACTCATTCAATCAAAAATATTGATTTTTCTTTGGAAATATTTAAGAATTGAAATTAGTTTACAATATTGGCAAAAATATAATTCTCTACAATGATGGGGTTTTATTGTGAGGATGGTGAATTAATAAATGAAGAAGATTATTGAAGATGTGGTTGCAGCTGAGCAGGCAAAAGAGGGCGTCGAAGAACAGATGAAAGATGATGAAAAGCAGAACGTCGGGATGAGGGCGACGAAATCCAATCAGACCTTAAAGGTCTCAGGTGTAAAAAACGAGGATTTAGAAAAAGTCCTTGAAAGTTTGACGACCACGATTAAAGTCGTAGGCTGTGGTGGTGCAGGAACCAATACGATTACCCGGTGTTTTTCAGAAGGTATTAATGGTGCGGAGCTTATTGCAGTCAATACTGATGCACAACATCTTCTCCTTGCCGAGTCCCCGTACAAAATCCTTATCGGGCGACATCTAACCCGTGGATTAGGTGCAGGCTCGCTTCCTCAGATAGGTGAAGAAGCAGCGAAAGAAAGCGAACAAGACATCCGAGATGCTATTGTTCCATCAGATATGGTCTTTGTCACTTGTGGTCTCGGTGGTGGAACCGGAACCGGATGTGCCCCGATTGTCGCACAGATTGCTCGGGAAGCAGGCGCGCTTACCATCGGTGTAGTCACACTCCCCTTCGTTGTCGAAGGTCATGTGCGGATGGACAATGCGGAGTCAGGATTGAAACGACTCCGTGAAGTCTGTGATACGGTTATTGTCATACCCAATGATAAATTACTTGATATTGTTCCAAACCTTGCTTTGAATGCTGCGTTTAAGGTCGCAGATGAGGTTCTGATGCGTTCGATTAAAGGAATCACGGAGATGATAACGATGCCAGGTCTTGTGAACCTTGATTTTGCTGATTTAAAGACCGTGATGAAACGTGGTGG
>DATLAF010000169.1:0-5922 GCA_035527635.1 Thermoplasmatota archaeon
AACAGGGAAATGGAAATGTTAAGGTGTAAATCGGACCAGAACCTGTAATGGTCCCTTGCAGTTCCATGTTATTTGTAGAAGTGTTGAAAATATAAAACTCTGCTCTGTTCGTACCCCTCATATCATCATTTGCTGTTGCATATAATGTAAAATTGACGGCATACCACGGGTTTCCTCCGCCCTATGAATATTCGAATGTTGATATTATCGGTGGTATTCTATCAATATCGATGGTTGTGTTCTTCACGGATTCTGTGTTCCCAGCGTTATCAATGGAAAAGTACCTTATCAGATGGCGTCCATCCCAGTTTATGACTACAGGTTGTATATAGGTCTTCCAAGCTCCCTCATCAATTTGGTATTGTGTGATATTTACCCCAGACTCATTATCGGTTGCATTCAACGTAACTGTAACTATACTTACATACCAACAGTTCTCACCATTAGGTTCTGGAGGATTTAGAGATATAGTAGTCACAGGCGTGGTGGTATCATCACGATTGCTAGAACTTCCTGTGATTGGATTCACAGCTATCGCAACGAATAAGAGAATGATTCCAACCGCCAAACATTTTCTTTTCATTGATTATTCCTCTATACTATCGTAGAATGTTGCCTTAACAAAAAATCTCCCTATATACCCACTATAGTTATTTGGGAGTGTTAGATTCTGGAATAGATAAAGGCCTGGAACGATAGTAGCGGAAAAGTGGGAATCAAATATATCAAAGTAGTCAAAGTTCCCTGCATTATCATACGCATAGGTCCTACATGCCCAAGATGATTCCCCAATTCCAAAAATCATTACCATTACAGCGTAGAATTTTACGTAGTCATCTGTAATCTCAGGATTACGAATCAATCCTCCAACGCTTACTGAAGGGAAAAAATAAGACCAATTATAATATGGCCCAGAACCAATAATTGTTAAATACAGCTTATCAAAAGATCTATAGAACTCTATTCTATTCATACCACTCATACCATCGCTACATGTTGCATAATAGATGAATTCGTAATAACGCCAAGGCTTTCTTATCCCTGTCCAATTTATTTCTATTAAAGGTTTTGTTTTATCTATCTTTATTTCGATAGAATAGATATCTGATGTATTAGAAGCACATTTCCATTCGAATAGATGTATTCCATCGTTAGTTAATCCAAACGGTGCTGTATATGTATTCCAAACTCCTCCATCGATTCGATAACTGACCTGAAAGACAGGACCACCCGTGAATACTATTGTAACAGAGCTTACATACCAGTTATTATCCCCCATTGTTCCTGAGAGTACTGGCCAACATGGTGGGTCACCACAACCACAACCTTGAACGTTTTCAATTCCCACAACATTACTCAACGAACCCAATACAAGAAGAACCACAGCACAGATACTTACCACTATCAGAGGTTTCTTATCCACTTACTTTCCCCGTATAGTATTTTATAACAATGTTCTTCTATAAAAGAATATCTTTAGAATCTCCTTTTTTTGTATTAAAAGGTTACTGGGGAGATTGTTTTTTGTTCTGATTATCTTGAAAGCGATATATTCAGTCAAATGAAATCAAAATAAAATACTCTCTTTTCAGATTGTGTTTGTCCCTGTATCAGAAGTGGTTTTTTCCTTGAAAGCCAACGAAATATATACCGTCTACTCATGGAATCTAAATAGTTGATACAAAAAGAAGAAAAAGAGATAAGAGGAAAGGGTTCCTCTAATTCACAACTGAGAAGATGATGAGCTGTTTTCCGTCTGCAATTTTTTCTTCATGACGCACTTGTGCGGATATAGAGAGAGAGCCAAATCCAAAGAACATTCCTGATTTAACGGTTTTTGTCTCATCGATCAGAATATCGATTGTACCATCTATCGTTTTATTGATTCGCCCAAGTATTCCTCCGGCCACATGAATCTGCCAATATACATCGGTTACGTTTACGGTACCGGTATTTGTGATTTTTAATTTGATTCCAATACCGCCCTGGATTTCGAAATCTAAATCATATGATGCATATAGTGATTCGAACATGTATACTGACCCAGAACGAAATCCATTGTCATCATCCCACGGTGCTCCGATGACTGCGATTTCACCAGAGATAGAAACAGATTGACCAAAGTAATGTAATGATGATCCTCCATCTGAGGGAACCAGATTTGTTTCCAGCGGCCATGTTGTCCCTGTACGGCGATAGATATACGCTGATTGAGATTGAGGCGCTCCGATGAGTGCGTAGTCTTCATCTTGAGATACAGATAAACCAAAACCTGAACCATCTGAGGGGACTAGTTTTTGTCGCTGTGTCCAATTGGTGTCTTGACGGGCGAAAACATACGCAGAACCAGAATCAGGCCCGTTATCATCATCCAAGGGTGCTCCGATGAGCGCTGTAGAACCAAAAAGAGAAACAGACCAACCAAAATGGTCCATTGCTGCACCGTTTGCAGGTAGGAGTTTAGCTTGCTGTACCCAGAGATCGTCGTTGCGAGTGAACACATATGCAGCGCCAGAGTCGACTCCGCTATCATCGTCTTGGTACGCACCAATGAGAACAGTGCCACCATCAAGACAGACAGATCCGCCAAAATAATCATATGCTTCACCGTCAGAGGCAAGGAGCTTTGCTTCCTCTTTCCAGGTACCAGTGCGGGTGAATACATATGCAGAACCAGAATCTTTTCCGTTATCATCATCCATTGGTGCTCCTATGAGCGCGGTATCCCCAACGAGTGAAACAAAACCAAAATTATCTTCTGCTACACCATCTGAGGCAAGGAGCTTTTGTTCTTGTGTCCAAATGGTATGCGTGCGGATAAACACATAGACTGACCCCATATTGTCGTTATCTGCGACCGCTCCGATGAGGGCGGTGTCTCCAGATAGAGAAACAGAATAGCCAAATGCGTCCCCTGCTGCACCATCAGAGGCAAGGAGCTTTGCTTGTTGTATCCATGTTGTACCGTTTCGGATGAAGACATATGCCGATCCAGAATTGCTTCCTTTGTCATCATCATAGGATGCTCCGATGAGAAGGGTGTCACCATCAAGAGAAACGGAAGAGCCAAATACGTCCTCTGCTGCGCCATCTGAGGCAAGCAGTTTTTGCGTTTCATTCCAAGCTACTCTTCCACATGGTTGAACGATACTATTTGGTACAGTAGGAATCATTTCCCTAATGTTTAACGACTTTACTGCAGGAACAGCAGTAGCGATGAACAGCGTACAAATTAATACTCCAATTAATTTTTTATTCATTATTTTTGTCCCCCTTATTAAAACAGGTTAAGAAATATTATATATAGGATTCATTTAAATGTTTGGGCAGAATAAACTTCATTACAGACCAGACTGATTTAAACCTATTTCTTTTTAACCAGGTTTTAATAACTAATAATCTCCAATATCATACACTCAAAGAAACAAGAGAGACCATCATATGGAAAAATGGGAAAGGTGGTTATAGGTAATTTTTATTTTTTAATTAGTGCTCCTCTTCATTTAACACTCCATTATTTTCAAACAATTTTGGAATAAAGTCAGGTTCCAGAACCTAAACCAATTTATTGTTTCGACAATTGATACTAATCAGGATTCTGACTGTATCATCGTTAACAGCATCTTGAACCTTTTTTCCGCTTTTAAAGCATGTGGTTCGTTGGCTGGCATCATCACCATCTCGCCCTTCTTCGCAAGAAGAGATTTCCCAGAGATTGTTATCTTTGCTTCCCCATCAAGAATTTGGACTAACGCATCAAAAGGAGCAGTATGCTCACTTAACCCCTGTCCTTCATCAAAAGCAAAAAGTGTTACGGTCTCTGACTTTTTATTTACCACCATACGGCTAACCACGGAACCTTTTTGATACTCTATTAAATCAGCCAACCGCACCGCTTGTGGCACCAATTTCTCTATGCTTGCTTGTTCTTTAGGTTTCTTCATTTTTCCCGTATTATTCCCAGTACATGATAAAAGATTTTTGTTTAAATATCTTGTGAAAACTAAAGAGCCTTGTTCCTGCTTACCCGATATCTGTATAAAAAAAAACACTATTCCTGGGTATTTCCCAGAATTAGAAAGGCACATAGGTATTAGGTTTTCAAGGTTAACGCCATTCTTACGTAGGTGTTCCTAGCTTGGTTTTTCAAAATACGTTAAATCAATATTTCCCCAGTCATCATAATCTCTTTTCCCATGAGAACCATCGGAGTAATCTAAAATAGTATACGTGTACCGATAATTCATAATACTTCGATAGTTTCTCCATATGTACCACCCAATTTTAAAAGGACTATTCGTCATTCTATTATCGCATCCAAATGGTTCTCCAAACCGTATTCCGAAATTATGTCCTATCTCATGTATTATTAATGAAGCGATGATAAAGGCGGTGGTTCGAAAGGGCAGCTTTGATTTCTTTTCAACGAGAGTATTTGCTAACACAAAGCTATCTGTACCTGGATTATAACCCCAATATGGAGGGACATCCCCACTAAATGCAAACCCTTTCGGGGTCTGATCATGAACAAAGATAACATAGTGAAACACACCTCGTCTCCAATCATCTGAATTATTATGTAAAAAATAGGTGTTCCAAATGTCTAGTACTTCCTCAAATTGGCTTTCAGAATCATAGGGTACTATTTCCCCTCCATTCAGTTCACCGGTATCAAAATGGAAAACAATGTTTCGTCTATGAAAAGGGTTTTTCACAAGTTCTAACGCATCATTTGATACATATCGTACTTCCCCATTAGATTCCTGCATGTAATCAATTTCAAGAAAAACATCTTTTCTAAAGGGATCAGAACCAAAATTGTATGTTAGGAATTCTTCAATATTGTTTATACTATCTACATCTGGATCAATATTCTTATGATCCTCCCACACCAATGGGTTAAAACCAAATCTGTGCTCCCATTCAATTGGTACCCCATCTACATCTCTATCTAGCCCAGAATCATCAATGGTCGGGTCGGTACCATAGACATTTGTTTCTATCCAATACGGGAGTCCATCGTTATCAAAATCATTTTGATAAATATTAAACCAAAGTTCGCAATCGTATTCGTTTTTGTAAATACTCCCATCAGCACAGCCAGAGAGTCTACCGTAACCGGTGACATCACCAACATTATTGTTATCTCCACTCCATCTTCCGATGCTGATATCGTAGTTTAAATGGACGTCGAGGCCTGAACCATTGTTGTTAGGATATTTACTGATGTCACATAGCGTGTTTTTATCCCCATCATTTTCCCATAGCTGGATAGTCACATCCACGGATCCATTCTCATCGGGAACATCGACAGTGACATTATAACAATTATACAGATATTTAGTATCGTTCCAAATGGGACTTGTAAACTCAGCGTCATTAACAAATACTTTAACAAAAAAATCAGGATCTGAGAGAAGGTCTATTGTATCCAACGCTCTAATTGCTAAGATATCAACGGTGATGGTAACATCTACTAGTGGATCATAATCTTCTATGGTTTTTTGCTCGGGTATTGTATTAATACATTGCGGTGAAGATGTTGCTGACACAGAGATCAAAACACATACCAGCATACTACAAGAAATAAAAATACATACGCTTTTCAGGTTAACCCCCAGAGTAATGTATCTAATAAAAGTTTATATAATTTTCAGAAGAAATGAATAAATAATGGTTTTAAGCAAGAAACAAGTATATCAGAATCGTACGTGGAAAGCTGATTTTTCTTAAGCTCTAACTGACTTCTGTTAACGTAAGTTTTGCAATACCAAAAGAACCATAAACTCAAAGTAGTTACATTGTAACTACTATGAAAGATAAATCAATGCAAATAAAGATGGAAGGATATGAAGTTGTAGAAAAGAAAGCTGAACCTGGAGGGAACAGTGCAAGAATTTATGTTCCTAAACACTGGGCAGG
>DATLAF010000170.1:0-5684 GCA_035527635.1 Thermoplasmatota archaeon
AAAAGACGTAGTTTTCATAAAAAGATTGGTTTTTGAAAAGAATTGGAAATCTTTATTAGTTCGTACACTCTTCCAGCGATGAAGCCTATGAACAAGGACATAGTTTTTATTAAAAACGGCGAAGAACAGAGTAAAATGAAGAAACCAGGGAAACTCTATCGATTAATTTTACAGACTCAAAAAATGGATGCGATAATCGCAGAGATAGAACCTCACATGGAATCAAGAATATTTCAACACGATGGCGAGGAAATGCATCTTGTCTTAGAGGGTGAAATGGAATACACAGTTGGTGAAAAAACGTATAAACTTTCCACCGGAGATATTCTTTGGCATAAATCAAATTTAAAACATCATGCAAAAAACAACGGTCTTCAAAAAGTTGTGTATATCACCGTTGGAACACCACCAAGTTTAATGTCTAGTATGTTATAACTCATTGAAATACAAACAGTCACCGCTCAATATTTTCCGTATTTCTCCTTTCTCTGTTTTCAGCAGAAGAAATCCTAATTGGTCGACATCAAACGCTAATCCTTGGATCGTCTCTGCGGATGTATGTACACGAATTGTTTTGCCAAGTGTGTCTGTAGATGTTTTCCATTCATCGACAATTCTCTCGTATTGTTGCTTTATAAAAAGTGCATAGAAGACTTCAAACTGCTTGAAGAATGCTGTGAGGAATTCATAATAATCAAGAGGATGACCTAATTCAGAGATCATTGAGGTGGATTGGGATCGAATATCAGCGGGTAGCTTCTCTCTATCGAGATTAAGATTAATCCCAATCCCGATGACCACATAATTGATTGTATGTCCATTTACTTCTGATTCAAGGAGGATTCCAGCGATTTTCTTATTATTCACCCGAACGTCGTTTGGCCATTTAATAGATGTATGCAGACCGTACGAATTGACGGTCTTAGTAACAGCAAGCGCTGCAACAAAAGTGAGAAGCGATACTTTCTCAGCAGGTGTTCGTGGCCGTAAAATGAAAGAAAGATAGACACCGCCTTCCGGTGATTCCCAGATTCGTTCAAATCGTCCACGTCCTTGATTTTGTGTTTGGGCGATAACAATGGTACCTTCGTTCGCACCAGTACGTGCGAGTTCTTTTGCGGTGCTGTTCGTGGAATCAAGTCTCTCAAAAACAAGTAGTTTTTTAACAATATCACTATGGAGTTTTTTAGAAAACTCCACTGTTTTTTCTACAAACGTCGTCTCTTTCATACACCGTTTCGTTCTTGATTATTTATGAGGTTGACCACTGTTCGCAGCCATGATCACGGCTTGGACTGCTGCCATAGCAGCCGCGGTCTTAGGGCCAGTAGACTGAGCTTTGGTCTCTTGGACGTATTTTACGACCTGATCAAGGATGCTATAGCGAGGGATAAAACTGGTATCGTAGGTCCCCGCTCGCCATTGAGAGTTATTCATGACGACTTGGTGGAACGGGATGTTGTTTCGTACCCCACCTATCTGGAACTCCCAGAGCGCTCGTTTCATTCGTTCTATCGCACGTGGTCGGTCCTCAGCCCAGACAATGAGTTTTGCTATCATAGAGTCATAAAACGGTGGGATGGTAAAGCCAGGGTAGACGCCAGAGTCAACACGGATACCAGGGCCGCTCGGTTCTGCGTATCTGATGATTTTGGCAGGAGACGGCATGAAATTATTCAAGGGATCTTCGGCATTGATCCTACATTCGATCGCATGACCTCTTGGATGGATATCCTTTTGGTCATATTCAAGTTCCAATCCTGAAGCAACACGGAGTTGTTCTCGTGCAAGATCAACACCAGTCGTCACCTCTGTGATCGGATGTTCTACCTGTAATCGAGTGTTCATCTCAAGGAAATAATACCTGCCGTCCTTAAACATGAACTCACAGGTCCCTGCATTGTAATATCCAGCAGTTTTAGCAGCAAGCACGGCTTGCGCACCGATTTCTTTCCTTAGCTCAGGTGTCAAAGCACACGATGGTGTTTCCTCAATGAGTTTCTGGTGACGTCGTTGGACACTACATTCTCGCTCAAAACAATGAATCAAATGACCTTTTTTATCACCAATCACTTGGTACTCAATATGACGCGGGTTTTCGATGAATTTCTCAATAAAAACCGAATCGTCACCAAATGAGTTCTTCGCAAGCTGGCGAACTGTAGAGAGTGCCTTTTCCATTTGCTGTTCGTCATCTACTTGCTGGATTCCTATTCCTCCACCGCCAGCTGATGCTTTTAACATGACTGGGTACCCAACCTCATGGGCGATGTCTTTTGCCCGCTCGTGATCAGCAATGGCTTCGGTGACCCCGGGAACGACATTGACTCCGGCTTTAATCATGGATTTCTTTGAGTCAATTTTTGATCCCATAAGCTTCATTGCAGAAACAGGTGGGCCAATGAACTCGATGTTGTTTTTTTTACACATTTCTGCAAACTCGGAATTCTCAGCCATAAATCCATAACCAGGGTGGATCCCTTCTGCACCGGATTTCAAGGCGGCATCAATAATTTTCTGTTTATTCAAATAACTTTGACTTGCGGGGCCTGGACCGATGTTATACTTCTCGTCAGCATATTTAACAAACAACGCGTGTTGATCAGCATCTGAGTATACCGCGACAGTTGCAATTCCGAACTCTTTGCACGCCCGCATGATACGAATAGCAATTTCACCGCGGTTTGCAATGAGTACTTTATTAAGCATGATCTATCACCATCGTTACAGAATCTGCATCAGAAGGTCACCGCTAGAAACCGGAGATCCTTCTTTTATGTAGATTTCCTTAACCTCCCCATCTCTTTCACATTTTATTTCTTGTTCCATCTTCATTGCTTCAACAGTGGCGATAACATCACCTTTTTTCACCTTGTCACCTTTCTTTACTTTTATCTTCAAAATGGTTCCTTGCATACTTGATTTAATACCACCTTCGATATCCTTGGGTTTTTCTTGTGTGGTTGTACCCCCCGCACCAGCAACAAGATATCCACCGGAGGGGATGACTTTGACTTCGTAAGGTTCTCCATCAACCTCGACTTGGAATTCTGTAGGAATTTGCATGGGTCCTCCTCGTTTTTCAGGGGGTTGTGTCTCAAGCCAGAGTTGCTTGACTTCAGGGAATGATTGTTTTACCATGGCTCTTGTCAATTGATGATCGATAGGTAAAGGTAGAGCATCAGAGGTGAACTCTGCAATTGCTTGGCCTTTTAGGAACTTCAGACCGACCTGTGGATACAGAATATAGGTCATGATATCTTCTTCTTTCTTAATGAGTGATCCACCATCGATTTCCTTTAATTCTTTCTTCATTTGGTCCCAGAGCGGTTCTAATAAATCTGAAGGTCGACAGTCGATGATCTCTTCTTTCCATTTTGGTCCAAGAATCTTCTTCATAATCTCTGGTTTGATCTCTGCAGGAGGTTTGCCATACATACCACGGCAGTAATCCTTGGTTTCTTTTGGGATGACTTTGTATCGTCCATGCAGCACATTCATGACAGCTTGAACACCCACAACTTGACTCGTCGGAGTCACAAGCGGCGGGTATCCGAGTTCGTCCCTCACTCGAGCGGTTTCATCCAGAATCTGTCGGTATTTATCACGAGCGTTTTGCTCCTCCAGTTGGAAGATAAGATTTGAAAGCATCCCGCCAGGGATTTGATGCAAGGTAACGCTCGGGTCGACCTTTAACGCATCGAATCGATGGAGATGCCGGTACTTCTCCCAGATTTTTAGGAAATACGTCCGACATTCAATAAGTAACTCTAGATTGTAATGAGTATCCCATTCTGTACCTTGTAACGCGGCAACAACACTTTCAGTGGCAGGAGCAGCAGTCCCTCCTGAGATCGGAGAGAGTGATGTATCAAGGATGTCCGCACCTGCCTCAACAGCTCGTTGATACGCCATCCCGGTCATCCCACTGGTGCAATGTGTGTGAAGGTCCATGGGTAGGTTCACACCTGCTTCTTTGGTGCCTTTGATAATGTCATATGCACGTTTGGGGGAGATCATCCCCGCCATAT
This sequence comes from Thermoplasmatota archaeon, assembly GCA_035527635.1. Lineage (GTDB taxonomy): Archaea > Thermoplasmatota > E2 > DHVEG-1 > DHVEG-1 > SM1-50. The sequence continues at coordinate 4,032 of DATLAF010000170.1, forward strand.
CCTTTATACAGACTGAATCAGCGCCCATTTTCTTTAATTCGATGAATTTATCAACAAAATATTCAACGGTATGAATCGGTGAAATAGTATAGCTCACACATGCTTGTACATGACCACCGTTTTCTTTGACCGCTTGCATGGGTACCTTCATGTTCCGTAAATCATTTAATGCGTCAAAGATACGGAAATAATCGCATCCGTTTTTTTTTGCAAGATAGATGAATTTCTTTACCACGTCATCAGGGAAATTCCTGTAAGCAACAATATTCATTGCTCGCTCTAGCATTTGCAGTGGTGTGTTGGGCATGGCTTTTTTTAGTTTATTTAATCGTTCCCAAGGGTCCTGATTTAAATATCTGATGCATACGTCGTAAGTTGCACCACCCCAAACTTCAAGTGAAAAAAATCCAATCTCATCAAGTTTTTCTGTTATCGGCAGCATATCTTCTGTTCGCATTCTTGTAGCTAGCAACGATTGATGTCCATCTCGTAGGATCATTTCATGTAATTGTACCATAGATAGTTCCCTCCGGTTCTCAACAGGTTTCTTTTACTGCTGTTGAGTGGATGGTTTCAAACGAGAAATGGTATCCGATAAACCTACTTAAGAATATCGGGGAGGAAACCATAACCATGAATCCCAGGGTGTTAATAAATAACGAAATAGTCTACTTTTATAGATAATACCGTTATTGTATAGTAATCTATTTCTATATGCTAGAATATTAAACCCGAATTACTTAGGGGGTAAGCCTATGAGGCAACAACTTATATTGATGGTATTAGGCGTTTGTGTTCTCTGTTCTTCCTGCATCCCCTTAACAATGGGGTTTCCCACAGGGATGATTTCAGAGGGGCAAATCTCTTTGGAATATCGGAATGTCACGGTTTATGCGCCAGCGGTTTCTCAATTAGGAACAAGTTATATCGGTGTGATTTCAACAATCACGGTTACAATCCAAGGGGATGGAAGTGGACGGGTGTTCGTTGATACCCTCCCACTTACCGATGTAGATATGCAAGGTTCTGCTCGTCTTGCTGTGAAAGTTGCTAGTGCGTTAGTGAGTTCTGATACCCGACCTCACCTTGATCCCCATAATTGTGATTTCTTCTTTGTCGTTCGTACAACCTCTCCGATGATTGGTGGTCCCTCTGCGGGCGCAATTATGACTGTTGCCGTGATTGCACTTCTTGAGAATTGGACACTTGATAACAGAACGATTATGACAGGGATGATTAACCCTGATGGAAGCATAGGTCCGATAGGTGGAATCCCTTATAAAATTGATGCAGCGCATAGTGTTGGAGCCACGCGATTTTTAATTCCCAAAGGACAAATGACTTACACAGAAATGGTTACAGAGTATCAAAATATCAATGGTATTATCTGGCAGAATACCTATCCAGTTACTCGGAATGTTTCTGAGTATGCTCAGACCAATTATGGGATGCAGGTCGTTGAAGTTGAAGATGTCAACGACGCGCTTTTAAATTTTACGGGTTGGATGTTTCCTGTTCAGGAATCTCCTGATAAAGTCACCACAGAGGATTATATTGCTGCGATGAAACCACTGGCAACAAGTCTCTTGAATGAGGCGCGGGAATCACATCGAAATGCAAGTGATCTTTTTAATAGTACAACGATACCAAATA